>JALEIO010000169.1 GCA_022769845.1 Oscillospiraceae bacterium | reverse complement strand
TCTTGTCGGCGCAGGCGCGGCAGAAGGCGCAATGGACGCGGCAAACATTTTAAAGCCTATGCTTGCCCGAGGACAAATTCAGGTTATCGGCGCAACAACACTTGCGGAATATCGAAAAAATATCGAAAAAGACGCGGCGCTTGAAAGACGTTTTCAGCCTATAATCGTAGGCGAGCCTACAATAGACGAAACGGTTCAGATTTTAAAAGGCATACGCGAAAAATACGAGCAGCATCATAAGGTTAAAATTCTTGACGAGGCGCTCACCGCGGCGGCAAAGCTGTCGGCAAGGTATATCACCGACAGGTACCTTCCCGATAAGGCAATAGACCTTATTGATGAAGCGGCGTCGAAAATGCGTATGATTTCGTACGGCGCAACGCCTGAAATCAAGAGTCTTGAGGACAACCTTGTCAAAATTACCAAGGAAAAACAAGACGCCATAAAAAATCAGGAATTTGAAAAAGCGGCGGCGCTCCGTGATGATGAAGCAAAGGCAAGAGAGCTTTTGGACAGCAAGAAAAAGGAGCATAAAACCGATTCCGAAAAAAATATTCCCGTTGTGGGCGAGGAGGAAATCTGCGATGTAATTTCGCAGTGGACTTCAATTCCTGTAAAAAAACTTGCAGAGTCCGACGCTGAAAAGCTTAAAAATCTTGAAAACATTCTGCATCAGCGTGTAATTGGTCAGGACGAAGCGGTTACCGCGGTTGCAAAGGCAATAAGGCGTGGCAGAATCGGACTTAAAGACCCGAAACGTCCGACAGGCTCGTTCATATTTTTAGGTCCTACGGGCGTTGGAAAAACCGAGCTTTGCAAAGCGCTTGCTGAAGCGGTGTTCGGTGATGAAAACGCCATTATCAGGGTTGATATGAGCGAATATATGGATAAATTCAATGTGTCAAAGCTTATCGGTTCGCCTCCGGGATATGTAGGCTTTGAGGAGGGCGGTCAGCTTACCGAAAAGGTAAGAAGAAAACCGTATTCGGTAGTGCTGTTTGATGAAATTGAAAAAGCTCATCCCGATGTGTTCAACATTCTTTTGCAGATATTGGACGAAGGTACCGTAACCGATTCGCAGGGCAGAAAGATTGACTTTAAAAACACCGTTGTAATTATGACCTCCAATATCGGTGCGCGCCTTATCACAAGTGAAAACAAATCGCTCGGATTCGGCAATGATGAAGAAAAGCAGAAAAGCTACGAAAAGATTAAGGAAGAGGTTTTGGGCGAGCTTAAAAACGTATTCCGCCCCGAGCTTTTGAACAGAATTGACGAGATAATCGTATTCCATCAGCTTGAAAAACCCGATATTGAAAAAATCACTTCGCTTATGCTTAATTCTCTTAAAGGAAGAATGTCAAACCTCGGCATTGATATTGATTTTGAAGAAAGCGCAATAGCGCATCTTTCCGAGGCCGGATTTGACATAAACTACGGCGCAAGGCCGCTTAGAAGGGCAATTCAATCGCAGGTTGAAGACCTTATTTCGGACGAAATGCTGTCGGGAAATCTTAAAAAAGGCGATAAATGCACCGTCAGGGCGGCAGACGGTCACCTTACCGTTGAGGTTGATAAAAAAGAAACAGCAAACGTATAAAAGAAAGCTTCCCCCATTTTGAGGGAAGCTTTTCTTCATACAATGAAATACCCCCGTTATGCGGGGGATATTTATTAAAAACCTGTTTTTACACATTTAAAACCGCTTCTTCACCGAGAATATCTTTATATTTATCCAGAATGGGCGAAACATAATCCGCCAAAAATTCTTCGGTTTGCTCCTTTGCCCTTCCGATAAAGTTTTCGGGTTTTAAAACAGCCTTAATATCGTCAATGTCAAGGTTAAAGCTCTTATCGTTTGCAATGCGCTCGATAAGGTCGTTTTCTTTGCCCTCCTCCTTGACAACTTTTGCCGCCGCCATCGAGTGAATTCTTATTTTCTCGTGCAGCTCCTGTCTGTCGCCGCCGTTTTTAACCGCCTGCATCATAATGTTTTCGGTTGCCATAAACGGAAGTTCCTTCAAAATATGCTGCTCGATAACCTTGGGATAAACCACCATTCCCGTTGCAACGTTTAAATAAATATTTAAAATAGCGTCAACCGCAAGAAAGCTTTCCGGAACGGAAATTCGCTTGTTTGCCGAGTCGTCGAGGGTTCTTTCAAACCACTGTGTTGATGAGGTAATTGCAGGATTTAAGCTGTTTACAATAACGTATCGTGCAAGCGACGAAATTCGCTCCGAACGCATAGGATTGCGTTTGTATGCCATTGCCGACGAGCCTATCTGACTCTTTTCAAACGGTTCTTCAACCTCTTTTAAATGCTGCAAAAGGCGCAAATCGTTGCTGAATTTATATGCGCTCTGTGCGATTGAGCTTAAAACGCCAAGCATTTGCGAATCGAGCTTTCGCGAATATGTCTGACCCGAAACGGGAAAATATGCGTCAAATCCCATTTCCTCGGTAACCATTTCGTCAAGCTTTTTAACCTTTTCATGGTCGCCGTCAAAAAGCTCCAAAAAGCTTGCCTGCGTACCCGTTGTGCCCTTTGAGCCTAAAAGCTTTGCCTTGGAAAGCTGATATTCCACATCCTCCAAATCCATTAAAAGCTCCTGTATCCAAAGACATGCGCGCTTGCCCACCGTTGTAAGCTGGGCAGGCTGAAAATGTGTAAAGCCGAGCGTTGGCAAGCCTTTGTATTCGTCCGCAAAAATTTTGAGTCTGTAAATAACGTTGACAAGCTTTTTGCGAATAAGCTTTAACCCTTCTGTCATAATGATAATATCTGTATTGTCACCGACATAGCAGCTTGTTGCGCCGAGGTGGATAATCGCCTTCGCCGTCGGGCATTGCACGCCGTAAGCGTAAACGTGCGACATAACGTCGTGGCGAACCTCTTTTTCGCGTTTTTTGGCAACATCGTAATTTATATCGTCCTTAAATTTTTCCATTTCCGAAATCTGCTCGTCGGTAATGTTTAAGCCGAGTTTCTTTTCCGCTTTTGCAAGGGCAATCCACAGCCTTCGCCAGGTTTTGAATTTTCTGTCGGGCGAAAAAATTTCTTTCATTTCGTCGCTTGCATAGCGCGTGTTGAGCGGACTTTCATATATATTATTCAAAATATCACCTCATATGTAATTTTTAAAACAATTTCGGGGTTGCTGTTATCAACCCCGATTTTTAATAACATAGGAAATTGCGCGCGAGAAGTGCGCAATCAGCTTGTTTCAAAAAAGCGCACCATTCTGCCCCCAAGATTGGGGGTCAGGGGGTTGATGCGTTTTAACGCTTTTTTATTGTATAGGAAACTTCGTTCCTATACAATAAAAATATTATCATATTGCCGTGCAAAATTTTTTGAAAAGCAAAAAATTGCTTTTCAAAAATGCACATGGCTTAAGAAAAGCGAATTTGCTCCGCACGTCCGCCG
>JALEIO010000154.1 GCA_022769845.1 Oscillospiraceae bacterium | reverse complement strand
TTTAAAATATACATTTACTTCATTGCCGATTTCAATTTTGTCAATAATTCTTATCAAATCAAAGTTTGAAAATTCAAAATTTTCGCTGTTGCAGGATATAATTCTTCTTTGCTCAAGATTGATTTTTCCAATGCGCTCCTGCATATCGCTAAATGTGATAAGTCCATTTTTGTATAAATTAAGTATCCCGGATTTCTGTTTTTCATTGCGTCTTATAAGAGTAGGGGAAAAATCAGTTTCGTTGCTGCTTTTTAAAATTAAACTGTTTAAAAAACTAAAAATTTCATTTTTTAAATGTTCAACTTCTGCCATTGTTTTGCATCCCCGACACATCAAAAATTTGCTGCTTTGCACAAGCGGTCTGCCGCAAAATTTGCATACGGCAAGAGAATAAAATAAATTGTTCGACTGCGAAAATTTTTGAGTTTTTTCACGGCTTTGAAGTATCTTTTGCGCCTTGTTAAAGGTTTTGTCATCAATAATTCTAAAATTTTCACGTTTGTGAACATTCCATTCGTCTTTAGGCAGAACTTTCCGTGTTCCGCTTAAAAAATTGTCAGTTTGCGACTTGTTATTTTGCAAAATTCCAATGTAAATGGGGTTTTTTAAAATCCTTATAATTGCTTTTGCGCTCCATAAGCCGCCTTTTTTTGACTGTATGGAACGCTCGTTTAAAAAGTCGGCAATCTTTCGCGACCCTATGCCCAAATCTGCGTAAAGGGCAAAAATCAGCCTCACTGTATCAGCCTCTTTTTTGTTAATTTCAAGCGAAAATGTTCCCGTTTTGTCATATCCGTAAATTAAGCTTGGCGTTCTTCCTTTTTTTGCGCTTTGCTTTTTTCCGAAAATCACCCTTTTTGAAAGATTTTCTGACTCCTGCTGTGCAAGAGCCGCAAAAAGCGTAAGAACAAACTCCGAATCACCAAGAAGTGTTTGATTGTTTGAAAGAAACCGAACATCAATATTATTTGATTTAAGTTGCCTTATTCCGACGAGAAAATCGGCGGTATTACGGGCAAAACGCGAAATATCCTTTGTCACCACAACGTCGAAGAGATTTTTGTCGCTATCACTTAAAAGTTGTAGAAATTCAGTGCGATTCTGCATTTTTTTGCCGCTTATTCCCTCATCGGCATATATTTTTACAAGTTCATCACCGCATTTTTTAGCATAATCGGCAAAAAAACTTTCTTGGTTTTTAAGTGAATTAAGCTGCTCGTCACTTGCGGTTGAAACTCTGCAATATGCCGCCATTCTCATATAATTTTGCCTCCTTTTTAAGTGCATTTTTCTTGTTTTCGGCAATTTTTTTAAGATTTTCAGCCAGAATTTTTTCATTGGGAATAATAAAATTTATTTTCATAAATTGTCACCCGATATAATGTATACGTCAAAAGAATAAAATTGATGACAAAAACAGAAGTTGTTGACCCAATAGCGCTTGATTTAAAGGTTATTGAGCCCAATGAAAAGTGCTGCTGCGTATGCTGCTGCGACGTTGCGTCAATACCTAACAGCATAAACGGCTTGTTTGACGAGCGTTTTGTGGATGAGGACTGTGACAGAAAAGTAGTTATTACAATCGGTTTGTTCTCTATTGTAAGGCTGGAGAGAGACGTTCAGCTTATTGTTCCGGTAGAGGATTTCTGTATTCCCGAGTGCGACTGCACACCGTCCGGCAACAATAATCCCTGCGATTTGTTTGAAAGAATAAATTTCCCCGTTGACGAATTCTTTCCTCCCGAGAGGAATTCATTTGATTCAATAGGTGACAACTGCAATAAACGCTGCCGCGATTAATTTTAACAAAAAAAGCCTTTGCGATTTTAGTTGCAAAGGCTTTAAAATTTTTATCTTTAAATTATGCTTTGTTGTCACAGCCAAGAACGTTAAGAATTTTGTGCTTAACCATATCTTTAACGGCTTCTCTTGCGGGTCCTAAATACTGTCTGGGGTCGAAGTGCGAAGGATTTTCGTTAAAGTATTTTCTGATTGTACCTGTTACTGCAAGTCTTATATCAGAGTCAATGTTAATTTTGCAAACTGCGCTTCGTGCTGCCTGACGGAGCATTTCCTCGGGAATACCAATAGCGTCCGGCATTTGTCCGCCGTTTTCGTTAATCATTTTAACGTATTCCGGAATAACACTGCTTGCGCCGTGAAGAACAATCGGGAAGTTCGGAAGGTTTTTTTCAATTTCGGCAAGAATGTCAAATCTAAGCTGCGGTTTCTGACCGGGTTTGAATTTATATGCACCGTGGCTTGTGCCTATTGCGATAGCAAGCGAGTCAACACCTGTGCGTGTAGCAAAATCATAAACCTGTTCCGGCTTTGTGAAAGAAGCGTCCTCGGCCGAAACGTTAACGTCATCTTCAATACCTGCAAGCTGACCGAGCTCGCCTTCAACAACAACACCGTGAGCGTGAGCGTATTCAACAACCTTTTTGGTAAGAGCGATATTTTCTTCGTAAGGATACTTTGAACCGTCAATCATAACCGAAGTAAATCCGCCGTCAATGCAGGATTTGCAAAGTTCAAAGCTGTCGCCGTGGTCAAGATGAAGGGCGATAGGAAGATTTGTTTCTTCAACCGCAGCCTCAACAAGCTTAACGAGATAGGTGTGATTAGCATATTTTCTTGCGCCTGACGAAACCTGCAAAATAAGCGGTGCGTTAACCTCTTTGCCTGCTTCTGTAATACCCTGAATAATTTCCATATTATTTACATTGAATGCACCTATAGCATAACCGCCTTCATATGCTTTGCGGAACATTTCTTTTGTAGTTACCAATGGCATAATGTGTCACTCCTTATAAAATTTAAGTATGTTAATATTTTATCATACTTTGTGCATAAAATCAATAGTTTTTTAAATCAAGATAAAAATATTTCATATTTCTTCCAAAATTGTACGCAAAAGCGTTTTAAAGTTGCCGGCAATATTTTTTGCGGTTTGCTTTACGTCTGTATGGCTCAAGATTTCGCTATTGAGTCCTGCCGCCATATTGGTAATGCAGCTTATGCCAAGAATGTTCATACCGGCGTGCTTTGCCGCCATTGCTTCGCACGCGGTGCTCATTCCGACCGCATCTGCGCCGAGAGCTTTAAACATTCTTATTTCGGCAGGTGTTTCGTAGTTAGGCCCCTGTGCCTGCGCATATACGCCTATTTTTAAATCAATATTATTCTTTTTTGCCGCACTTTTTGCAATATTTAAAAGATTTTCATCATAAACCATTGACATATCGGGAAATCTTTCGCCGAGCATATCAATATTTTTTCCGCGAAGCGGCGATGGCACAAATGTGGAAATATGGTCTGAAATTGCCATAATGCAGCCTTTGGAAAAGTTTTGATTTATTCCGCCTGCCGCGTTTGTCAGAATAAGCTTTTTTGCCCCCAAAAGATTAATAATGCGCACTCCCAAAACAACGTCAGTCATATCGTAGCCTTCGTAATAATGGACTCTGCCTTGCATAATTACAATGTTTTTGCCCATAAATTTTCCGAATATAAACCGCCCGCTATGGCCGGACACTGTTGATATTGGAAAATACTCTAATTCACTGTAATTTACAATTTTCTCTGTTTGAATTTCGTCTGCAAAAGAACCAAGCCCTGTGCCGAGAATTATTCCGATTTCAGGAACAAAATCAGTTTTTCGGCGAATACTTTCAAAGCATTTTTGTAATTTTTCTTCTGCGTTCATATTAATTTTCCTTTTTTGGCATTTCAAGATAACGTTTTATTTTTCCGGTTGTGGTTTTGATAAGCTCGTTTTGCCTTATTTCAAATTTTCTGATGTATTTGTAAAGCGGATTTCGCTTGTTAACCGCTTTTACTGCTTCCTCTATCAGCTCACGTATTTTTTCGTCCGAAACATCATCGCCGAAATGAGATTTTATTTCATCATATTTCGGAACAATAAGTGCACAAAGATATGTTTCTCCATCTTCAGGATTATATTCGCCGTAAACCATACTTTCTAAAATAAATTCATTTTCGTTAAGAAAAATTTCAAGCTCTTCGGGAAATATATTTTTGCCGTTCTGCGTTACAATAACGCTTTTTTTCCTGCCTGTAATATGGCAAAATCCTTCATTGTCAATATATCCCAAATCGCCTGTATGAAACCAGCCGTCAACTATAACTTCATCGGTTGCCTCTTTGTTCTGATAATAACCAACCATAACGTTAGGACCTTTGCAGACAATTTCGCCTATTCCTTCACTGTTTTTGTCCACAATGTCAATGGCAATGTTTGGCATAGCCTGACCTGCCGCATCATCGCGGTAATTTATGTCGCGGTTGAGCGCAACAATAGGGGAGCACTCGGTAATTCCGTAGCCTTGAATAACCATAAATCCAAATTCACCGAGAACCTTTGAAACCTCCGGATTGGGCGATGCCGCACCAACAACAAACATTCTTAAATGTCCGCCGAAGTTATCGTGAATTTGCTTAAAAATCTTTTT
>JALEIO010000113.1 GCA_022769845.1 Oscillospiraceae bacterium | reverse complement strand
TGTGTTAGGCACGCCGCCAGCGTTCGTCCTGAGCCAGGATCAAACTCTCAATAAAAATATTTTAATGCAAAATTCCATTTCGCATCAAAGTTCTTACTTAAAGTTCTTTAGCTCATTACTAAACTTGGCTTAAAGCTGTGTTTGCTTTAATTTTTAAACTCAATTCTCTTTAACGAGAACCTCTCTTTGCTGTTCAATTTTCAAAGACCAAATACATTTTGCCGATGAACTATCAGCAACTTTTATAGAATATCACAACTTCATTCGTTTGTCAACACTTTTTTACAATTTTTTTAATTTTTTTTGAAAATTTTATATTAACAAAACTGCAATGTGTTTTTGCCTCTCCCGAAGCTGCCCTATTAATATACCACATCAAAACGATGTTGTCAACACTTTTTTTAAAATTTTTTAAATTTTTTATTTTTTACTTTAATATATAGTAATATGCCTTATACATTGTATCATTAAAAATACAATCAAAACCTTCAGATAATTATATAAATTGATAGTTTTATTATATAAAGTCATATTGACTTTTGTTGGAAAATTATATTATTATAGCTTTAATAAAATAAATACAAATTATCAGGGAGTGAAAAAATTGAAAGTTACCGATGTAAAAACTTTTGCGGTAGACTGTTTCAGAACCAACTGGGTTTTTGTAAAAGTGTATACCGACGAAGGAATTGACGGTGTTGGCGAAGCAACTTTGGAATATAAGGAAAAGGCGCTTGTCGGTGCAGTTGAACATATAAAAGAATATCTTGTCGGCAAAAATCCTCTTGATATTGAAAAGCATTGGCATATGATTTACCGCGACGCTTACTGGAGAGGCGGCGCTGTTTTGATGTCAGCACTGTCCGCAGTGGAAATGGCTCTGTGGGACATTCTCGGCAAAAGCCTTAATGTTCCTGTATATCAGCTAATGGGAGGCAAGGTTAACGACAAAGTTCGCATTTATGTAAACGGTTGGTTTGCCGGTGCGAAAACTCCGAAAGAGTTTGGCGAAAAAGCGAAAATTGCTGTTCAAAGGGGCGTTACCGCTATGAAGTGGGACCCGTTTGGCAAAAGCTATCTTGACATTTCAAACAAAGACTTGAATACCGCTCTTGAATGTGTAGACGAGGTGCGAAAAGCTGTTGGCAGCGAAGTTGACCTGCTTATAGAAGGTCATGGAAGATTTAACATTCCTACGGGCATAAAAATTGCAAAAGAGCTTGAGCAGTTCAAGCCTATGTTTTTTGAAGAGCCTGTTCCGCCCGATAACCTCGACGCATTAAAAGCAGTAAAGGATAAGTCGCCGGTGTCAATTTCGGCAGGCGAAAGACTCTATACACGCTGGGATTATAAGCCGCTGTTTGATAAAATGGCGTGCGACTACATACAGCCTGACATCTCGCACGCGGGCGGAATTATGGAACTTAAAAAAATCGCCGCGGAAGCGGAATGCAGGTATATTCCGTTTGCGCCTCATAACCCGTCGGGTCCTGTCGCAAACGCAGCAACCTTACAGCTCGCAGCAAGCTGTGCAAACTTCTGCATACTTGAAATTATGTATTCCGATGTTGATTACAGAAAAGAAATTACAACAGAAGATTTGCATTATGAAAACGGCTATATTGATATTCCCGACAAACCGGGGCTCGGCATTGAAATCAACGAGGAGGAGTGCGCAAAGCATCCGTATAAAGTGCATACACTTCGACATTATACAGGTGCACTGACTGATATAAGACCGCCGAAAACCGAATTTTATTTTTAAACGTAAAGGAATGAATAAATTTATGAATAAATCAGTATTTATAACAGGCGCTACAGTTAATACCGGTCTTGGAATTGCCGAAAAATTTGCAAAAGAAGGCTATGACGTTTTTGCAGGCAGCCGAAGCGAAGAAAAAGCGCAGAAAGTCGCAGAAATGCTTACCGAAAAATACGGCGTATATTCCAAAGGCTACGGAATGAAAATATTTGACGAAAGCGACGTTATACGCATTTTTGACGATATAAAAAAGCAAGGTTATCTTATTGACTGCCTTGTTTTGAACGCCGCAAATTTAGGAATAAAACAAAAGTTTTTTGACGTGCCCGTTGAGGAATTTATGGATGTTATAAACACCAACGTCGGCTGGAATTTTATGCTGTCGCGCCAGGCGGCACTTCAAATGAAAGAAAAGGGCGGCGGTTCAATCGTGTTTATAAACTCCAATACCGCTTACCGAGCCATTCCCGACAGGGTATCGTACAGCGCGTCGAAAAGCGGCGCTTTGGGTATGATGCGCGCTATGGCGCTTGACCTTGGCAAATATAATATCCGCGTAAATGCCGTTTTGCCCGGAATGATAAAAACCGACCGCTGGGAAAATAACTATAATGATTGCAGAAGCGCGCTTTCAAATTACACTCCACTCGGAGATATAGCTGATTTTGAGGATATTGCAAACGCCGCATTTTATTTTGGAAGCGACCTGTCAAAAAACGCAACGGGTGCAGAGCTTACTGTGGACGGCGGAAATATGATTCAGCTCTACCCCATCATTGAAAAATAAAATTTTTCCAAAAAATCTATTGCTTTTTTCGACAAAATATTGTATAATAACAGTATAGAAAAAGTCACAACGTGCAGTTTGCCTGTTGCAGCAAATTGCACGTTTTTTAACGGACAAATGCACGAAAGGAGCAAAAAAATGTATAAAACGGGTGATACCGTACTTCATCCCACAGCAGGAGTATGCACGGTTACAGACATCAAAAGAGAAAATTTCGCAGGTTTGGGACAGAAGGATTTTTACGTTCTTTGCCCCGTATATGACAATCGTCAGATAATACATACGCCTGTGCAAAACGCAAAAATAACGCTGAAAAAAGTGCTTAATAAAAGTGAAATTATGACGCTTATAAAATCTGTTACAGCTGATAATTCGCTTTGGAGCGACAACGATGCCGAGCGAAAGGATTTATTCCACAAAATATTAAAAACAGGCGACAGAGTAAAAATTATTCAGCTAATCATAACGATATGCGAAAAGCAAAAAGAGCGCGAGACAAAAGGTAAAAAACTGCACCTTGCAGACGAGCGAATTTTAAGCGAAGCGCAAAAAATAATACATCAGGAATTTGCATATGCATTAAAACTAAATCTTAATGAAATTGCGCCGTTCATTATGAATGAGCTTGGTTATGCCGAATGATATTGACAAAACTACGCCTTGCAATTATAATAAAATTAAAAATGCAAAGGAGATATACAAATGAAAAAATTCTTTGAAGAATTCCGCAGTTTTGCAATGAAAGGAAACGTCGTGGATTTGGCAGTCGGCGTAATAATCGGCGCAGCGTTCCAAAGTATTGTAAACTCTTTGGTAAACGACATTGTTTCGCCTGTTTTGGGGCTTTTTACGCAAATGGATTTTTCGTCCCTTGTGTTAAATGTCCGTGGTGTTCCGATAAAATACGGTTCGTTCATAACAGCTATTATCAACTTTATAGTAATGGCATTTGTGGTATTCTTGATGGTTCGTCTGATAAACAAAATTAAAAATTTCGGTCACCACCAAGCAGGTGAAGAAAAACCCTCAACCAAAAAATGCCCATACTGTATGAGTGATATTCCGTATGACGCAACGCGCTGTCCGCATTGCACGTCAATGTTTTAAGCGCCCGATAATAAAAAAATAATCGGAGAAATTTTATGAAAAAAGAATTTGCAATCCCGATTTTTGCTTTTGCCGCGGCATTTATACTTATTTTATCAATACTTATTCCGCAAAATATCATTCCCGACAAAAATGGCATTTCTCTTCTTACGCAGGCGTCGCGGTTTAAAGAAGGAGAAAACAGTCCGATTTCGTCGAGTGCCGAAGAAAGCAAAAACAGTACAGAAAAATTTTATAAAATTTATACGGGCGGCTATATATTGGGCGCAATGGAAAATTACATAAACGAAAAAAACGCGTGGAAACTTACGGCTGTTTTAAGCGTCGCTGTTTCAGCACTGCTTTTGTTTTTAACACTCACCGCATATTCATCAAGACAAAGAGTTTTTCTTTTGATGGCGTTGTTTTTTACGTTTCCAAGCATAATAAAAGCATATTTTTCAGCATCAGGATACATTGTGACAATGCTTTTTATGTCACTTTTGATGTTTGTAATCTTCATTAAAACCGACTTTTTTTTAAAATGGTATCTTGTGTCGCTTACATCTGCTTTTTTATTTATCGATTTGCCGTTTTTCTGCGTATTATTCTACATAATACCAATTATCGCATTTATTTTTGCAAAAAAATATCAAACGGCATCAAAATCGTTTATGCTATCGCTCGGAGTGCTCCTATTCGGCATTGCAATGCACATTTTCTGCTTTTTTATGTATAAAAGCAAATTAGGTGCATTTTCCATATTCAATCCGCAAAATATCGTATCGGCATTAAAAACCGAAACAACATTTTTCTTCGTGGTTAGCTTTATAGGAATTTTTCGCTGTCCGAAATACGTTAAACGGTATATAGTGCCTGCGCTTGCGGCATATCCGATTTTTATG
>JALEIO010000104.1 GCA_022769845.1 Oscillospiraceae bacterium | reverse complement strand
CAAAACAAATAATTTATTAAACGAGGCCGCACAATGAAAAAATGTCCTGTATGCAACACATTAATGGAATTAAATAAAGTATCGCAAACATATATTTGCCGAAAATGCAATCAATATTACAATACAAAAATGGAAAAAATTTCGAGTGAAGAAGCGCTTAAAATTAAGTATTCTGTTGCATCGTCAAAAGCGTCAGAGAACACAAAAATTTCAATAGAAAACCGCCCGCCGAATATTCCGAATTGCCCAAAATGCAGCAGCAAAAGCATATCTTTTCTTTCACCGGAATCGCAGCTGGGATTTCTTATTATTCTTGGCATTGACGATAACCGCACAATCGGAAAATACCGCTGTCTTGACTGCAATTTTATATGGTAGCTCTACTTTAAGCAGGTTGAAAATATTTGAAAAA
Source organism: Oscillospiraceae bacterium (assembly GCA_022769845.1). Lineage (GTDB taxonomy): Bacteria > Bacillota > Clostridia > UMGS1810 > UMGS1810 > Qingrenia. Next base: position 14,595 of record JALEIO010000104.1, on the reverse strand, counting down.
TACGGTATCATTAAATCACAAACAATGAAAGAAGTGATTTTATGAATTATCCAAACGGCGAAACAATAAAAAAGCTGCGCATACAAAAAAACCTTACGCAGAGCAAGCTTGCTGCGCAATATTTTCAAAATGCGGTCACGGAACAGTTTATGCTCTTTGCTCAAATCACGCCTTATTTGCAAAGAAAATTTAATTAAAAACAATATCGGAGCGGATTTTCCGCTCTTTTTTAAATCAATGATTTTATTGACACGAGATATTCAGTAGGCGTCATATCGGTCACCTTTTTAAACTGGCGCGAAAAATAATGTATGCCCGAATATCCGAGCATTTCGGCAATCTGTGTTATATTGTGGTTTTCGTCGCGCAAATAGCGCTTTGCAAGTTCAATTTTCATATGTATAAAATACTCAATTGCACCCATATTAAAATGCGATTTAAATATTTTTTCCAGCGTGGTTTTATTAATTCCCGCATATGAGCAGATTTCGTTTATCGTTATACGTTCTGCAATATGCTCGTTCATATATGTATGAATTATGTTAAGCACAGCGTCCTCAAGATTAAGATTTGAAATATTTCGCTGTTCGGTTTGAGGGTCGTTTCGGATAAACGAGAGCAAAAGCTGACAAAGATACATCTTTAAAAGCTGCTCGCTGCCCAAAATGCAATTATCACGCCGTTTTAATCTGTTTGTGTAAAAATTGTTAAGCGGCGTGCTGAACGCATTAAGATACTCCGCAACAATGCGCGAAATAAGCGTTTTTTGCTCCTGTCCTACCGACAAAACCTTGCCTTCAAAAAACTTCATAGTTTCCGAATTACTGCTGAAGCTTACAATAGTTACGTTCGGCGGTATTTTTGTATTTGCAAAAACATTATGCCACTCATTCGGCTTGTGAAACACAATATTTCCCTGCTTTAAAACAAAATCCTTATCTTCCGCCGTAATGGTAAGTTCTCCCTTATCGGCATATACAAACTCCCAAAAATCGTGCTTTTCCCCGGTAAACTTAAACCCCTTCAAATATTCACAGTAATGAACGGTGTAAAGCTTGTCTATAACAATTTCATCCTTTAGCCGCGTTCCTTTATAAATCATATTATTCACCCATATTCATAATAACACAATCTTCTGATAAAATCAACAATAGTGTAAAACTTTTTTTCTTTTGTGTAAATACATTTTTTCAAATATAATATATTATAATATTGACACAACAACCGCCATCCGTCAAACAGCTCGAATTTTCGGAACGGAAGACCTAAAATTCGGGCTGTTTCGGAGGGCAAAAATCAAAGGAGATTTTTTGTTTATGCGCCTTTTAATATGCAAAAATTACACCGAACTTTCGCTTAAAGCGGCACAGATAGTTGCAGGTCAAGTAACTATGAACCCACAAAGTGTTCTTGGGCTTGCCACAGGGTCAACACCTGTCGGAATGTATAGTGAACTTGTTAAAATGTATGAGCAAGGCAGAGTGGATTTTTCTGAAATACGCACATTTAATCTTGATGAATACTATCCCATTTCTGCTGATAATCCTCAAAGTTATCACTATTTTATGGAAGAAAATCTTTTTTCAAAAATCAATATAAAAAAAGAAAATACGCATATTTTAGACGGGAAATGCACCGATACGGCTAAAGAATGTGACAAATTTGAAAAGCTTATTGCAGCAAACGGCGGCATTGATTTGCAAATTCTCGGTATTGGTCAAAACGGGCATATCGGCTTTAACGAGCCTGCCGAAAACCTTAATCTTTTAACCCATTTAACCTCACTTACGCAAAGCACTGTAAAGGCAAATTCGCGGTTTTTCAGTGATGTGTCAAAAGTGCCCACATTGGCGCTTACAATGGGAATAGGAACTATTTTGAAAGCAAGAAAAATCATAATTCTTGCAAACGGCGAGAGTAAAAAAGAAGCGGTAAAATCACTTCTTACCGACAGCATTTCAACCGGTCTTCCCGCATCAATACTGAAAGTTCATTCCGACGTTACGCTTATCTGCGATAACGAAGCTTGTCCGAATTTTTAAAATCTAAAAATTACAAAAAAGAGGAAAACTCAAAAAAAATGAGGTTTCCTCTTTTTATCTTACTTCATCAAATCCTCAATATTATCCCTCGTACTGCGGTTTTTCCTGCCTGCGGGCCGAGATTTTGAAATACCGAAGAAGGAATTCCATTTTGTTGAAAAGGTGGTTTTAATACCGTCTGACTTTAATTTTTTATCCACACTTTCGGAAAATTCGCCGTTTGGATAGGTTGCGGTGACAACCTTTTTACCGGTTACAGACTCTAAAAATTTGTTATTCTTGTTAAAATCCGCAATAATTTTTTCGTCGTTTTTGGGGTCTGCATACATTAAATTAAGGGTAGACGCGGCAAGCGAATGAAGGCTATATGTATGATTGCCTATCTCGGCGCATTTTTTCTCGGACAATAGTTTTATATCCTCTTTTGTAAGATACCCTTGTCTGCCGACAGCACCGCCGAAAATATAAAAAGACGCACAGTATCCGTATTTTTCAAGAATGGGAGCTGCATATTCAATATCACTTTTATATCCGTCATCGAAGGTTATAACAACAATTTTCTTTTCCGTTTTATCAATTTCACCAAGCTTGGATGCAAAAACACTTGTAAAGCCGTTTTTCTTAAAATACTTTAAATCCTCCTCAAACCTCTCCGGAGTTATACAATAATCTCCTGTGCATTTTGGATTTGTGCAAATTCTATGATACATAAGTATTATAACTCTGCCACGCCTGTCAAGAAACGACATTGCGCACGAAGACTCAAAAAGCATTATAAAAATTATAATCAAGCTAACAATTTTTTTCATTTTTATCACTCTTAAAATTAAAAGGACGACTTATGCCGCCCTTTTAAAATTCTTACTGCTTAAACCTGTTCGGCATTATTCAACTACATAGCCTGCCGCACCTGTGTAACCTGCATAACCGCCGCCGAAATCAGCGTCTGTACGGCTTATGCTGTCAATTTTGTAATCGCCTTTAGCGTCCTTAACCCAAACCTGAATTTCGGTATCGGTAACTTTAATGTGATAATTTCCAAATTCGCCGGTGGGATAACGGTAAACCGGTTCGCCGTTTTCATACGCAAGCACCATTTTGCCCGAGCTGTTGCGAATGTATTTGTATTCCACAACATTGTACGGATAATCCGCCTCAACAAACGCATATCTCCACTCAACGTCAGGAGAAGCCTTACCGTTTGTATAACGCCAAATTCTGGGCGTATCATTGCGTCCGTCCATTACAAGACCGTTTACAATAAGGTACTGATAATAATTATGCGGTTCTGCCATTTCATAAATCGGATTTGTCCATTCTATTTTTGCACCTTTTTCAAGACGTACCGTGTCAGCATCCCAATTCCAGCCTTTGTCATATGATCTGTAATAAATAGCAGCAACGTCCTTTGTCGGATTTTCGCCGTAGTATGTAGGACCTGTAACAAATTTAGACGCGCCGATATCAATATAGTTTGCAATATCTTCATCTGTAACAGTATAGCTGCCGTCTGCATTAATTTGGCTCAAATTAACAAAGTGGAGAAAATCGCCTTCTTTAATTTCTTTAGTCGGCTCGCCTTCTTCATCAAGCTTTACGTTAAACGGTGTGGGAATAGCCTCAAAATCGCTATAAAGAGCAAATTTTTCTTCATTATAAACCTTGCCGTTTATGTCGAAAACATAGTTTCCGTCATTGTCAAGATTTGCAATTCCGTACTGTCTGAAACTTTCTTTAACATCTGCAACGCGTGTTGTGGGCACAAACACCATAGCCTCATCGGTTGCATCCTTGCCAAAATCCCAAGCCCAATATTTGTTGCTTATTTTTGTCTGCTGACGCTGATAGATGCGGTGCTCGCCCGATAATTCCCACATAAAGTCTTTGAATCTTGTTTCCCACTGCGGAAACTGTGAAACGTTTCTGGTTATACCCTTTTGAGCGTTTCCTTCAAGGTAGAGTCTTTCGTAACCTGCGTGCGGGTAAGAAAGCTCGTAGCCTTCAAATTTCCACTCAACGTCTTTTTCCGCTACCGGTTCAACCTTTGTTTTGCTTGTGTACTTACCGCCGATTACCTCGTTGTAAATTTTGCCATAAGAATCAGGCACCGTAGTGTCATAGCCGGCAAATTCCCAGCTTGCAAATGCCGCCTGCGACGACAAAAGCGCTGCCGCACTTACAAGCGCAGCAATTTTTCTTGCCTTAATCTTCATTCTTTATTCCTCCATTTGAAAAAAGTATAATATTAGTTGACAGTAGTAATATATCACAAACAAAGTCGGTTGTCAACCCTTTTTGAATTTTTTTATTACATTTTAATTCATTTTGAGTTTTTTTACGAAATATCCTTGTTTATGTTGTATAATTACTATAAAAACACATAGCATAAAAGAGCCAAACAATTTGTGTTGGAGGGTTTTTGTATGTTTCACAAGAATTTGAGAAATGCGCGCGAGGGCAGTAACATATCACAAAAACAAATGGCAGATATGCTTGGAATTCCTGTAACTACCTACAGAAATTACGAAAACACACTTCGGGAACCAAGCTATGAAATTCTTGTCAAAATTTGTGAAATTTTGTCGCTTTCTGCCGACGAACTTCTCGGTATCGAGAATAAAGATTTAAAATTTATAAAGCTTTTTTCAAAAATCAAGCATATGAATGAAAACAAGCTGCAAATGCTTAATTTATTTGTAGATTTTTTGAACTCAACAAAATAACCAATTTTTACTTAACAGGCATACGCCGCTGAACCTGCTTATGCCTTATTTGTTATGTCATTTTTTAAAATTTGACATTTTTTTCGCCGTATTATATAATTAAATCAGACTTTTTGCAAACGGGGGTTAATTTATGTCTAAATTCAAAAAGCTTTGCCTTATATTGTGCGCGGCATTAATTTTTTTATGCGGTTGCGCAAATTCAAGCGGAAAACCGGGTGAAAAAAGAACTGCTGATGAAAACGACAGAGTTTGTGTATTTTTCAAAAAGTATTTTGACGGCGGAAAATATCTTACAGAGTTCAAAAGCTGGGAGGAAAGTACGGGCGAATCTATGACCTGCACAATGGCTGTGGACGGCGAAAATTATTATTTTCAGTATGAAACTGCCGACGGCAAGCAAACTTTTTTTGTTAAGGACGGAAAAAATTACGGCATTTTGGACGATATGAAATCATATGTCGTTGAGGATGCCGACAAAAACGCGCAGCGTCAAGAGGATTTTAACTCTAAAAACGTTTTGGGGAAAACATATACGGTTTGCCGCGAAACTATCGGCGATAATACTTATGAGTGCGAAAAGTTTGTTTCGGAAAACGGCGAAGAAAGCCACTATTGCTTTGATAAGGAAGGAAATCTTAAATATATTATCACAAAAATGGGCGACAGAAAGGTTTATCTTGAATTTTTAAGCATAAACACCGATGTGCCGACGTCATATTTTGAAATTCCCGAAGGATATCAGAAAATTGAATATTAAAAAATAAAACGGGGCGATTTTTAGGGAAATGACGATAAAGAATTATTATCGTCACCGAGCCACAACCTTTAAGCGTTTCGTAAAGTAAATTACGAAATGCCAAAGGGGGCTTCCCTTTGTCGTCCCGTTTTTTGTAGTTTGAATTTTTACAATACCTTATTGAGAAAATCCATTGTCCGAGGATTTTGAGGATTGGAAAAAACCTCTTCAGGTGTTCCCTGCTCCATAATAATGCCCTCGTCAATAAAAATAACTCTGTCCGAAACCTCACGCGCAAAACCCATCTCGTGAGTTACAACAATCATTGTCATTCCCTCTGCCGCAAGCTCCTTCATAACCGCTAAAACCTCGCCGACCATTTCTGGATCGAGCGCACTTGTAGGCTCGTCAAAAAGCATTATATCAGGCTTCATTGCAAGAGCGCGCGCTATTGCAACCCTCTGCTGCTGACCGCCCGAAAGACTTTGCGGATATGCGTTTATTTTCTCGGCAAGCCCAACTCTGTCCAAAAGTTCCTTCGCTTTTTTCTTTGCTTCGGATTTTGTCATAATTTTAGCGTCTATGGGTGCCATTGTAATATTTTGCTCAACGGTAAGATGCGGAAACAGATTAAACTGCTGAAAAACCATACCGATATTGCGTCTTATTTTATTTAAATCAGCTTTTTTGCTTGTTATTTCATAGCCGTCAACGGTAATTTTTCCGTTTGTCGGAACCTCCAAAAGATTTATGCACCTGAGCATTGTGGATTTTCCCGAGCCTGACGGGCCGATGACACAAACAACCTCGCCTTCATTAACTTCAAGGTCAATTCCCTTTAAAACTTCATTTTTTCCAAAATATTTATGCAGATTTTGTATTTCTACCTTTGGCATAATTCAATCTCCTTTCCAGGAAAGATGACAAAAGCGAAAGAACAGTTACCACCGCAAGATAAAAAAGCGCAACAATGCTCCAAATTGCAAGCGGACTGTTTCCGCCGAGCGATACGATGTTTTTAGCATGATACACCATATCTTTAAGCCCCAGCGCGCAAAGGATTGATGTATCCTTAAGCGTTATAATGCACTGATTTACCAGAGACGGAATTGAAATTTTAAACGCCTGCGGTAAAATAACCTTAATCATAGCCTTGCCCTTTGAAAGTCCAAGGCTTCGCGCTGCCTCCATTTGTCCTTTAGGAACAGCCTGTATTCCGCCGCGGAATATTTCGGATATATACGCGCCCGCATTGGCTGTAAACGCCGTAAGACAGGCGGTGTAGAGGTTTACTCTGAATGACGGAATAAACATTTGCATAAGCTGCGGAAATGCGTAAAATATAAAAAATCCCTGCACAAGCAGAGGTGTTCCCCGTATAATCCAAATATAAAATTTAGCAAGATACGAAAGCGGCTTAAATTTTGAAATACTCATAAGGCAGCTTATTATTCCCACAAGTATTGCAAGAACTATTGATATAACCGCAATCTGAACAGTCGTTTTAAGTCCGATAAGAAGCGCCGGACTTGCCACTTTAAATGCCTCAAAAAAATTCATTGTCTTTTAATCACACCAGTCTTAAACGCAACCAAAAGGCTGCATAATTACGCAGCCCTTTGGCAGCCTTAATAAAGTTAATTTCTGCTTATGTATTTATCGAGAATTTCCTGATATTTGCCGCTTGCCTTAATGTTTTCAAGACCTTTGTCAAACATTTCAAGAAGTTCTGCATTTTTACCCTTCATTACAGCAAAACCATAGGAAGAGCCCTGTTCCATATCGGTAACCATTTTAAGTCCGTTGCCCTGAGAAATGCCGTAGCCCATTACAGGATAATCCTCAAAGCATGCAGCCGAATTTCCCGATGTTACATCCATATACATTGTTGGAGAATCGTCAAAAAGCGTAATGTCAAAGCCGTACTGTTCTTTAAGCTTTTCGGCAAAGTCCGCACCCTCTGTGCCTCTTTTTGCGGCAACCTTTTTGCCCGCAAGGTCTTTATACTCCTTGATAGTGTCGTTGTTTGCGGCAATAGCCATTACAACGCCCGAATCATAGTAGGGAGCGGAAAAATCATATGTTTGTTTTCTTTTATCGGTGATGCTCATACCTGCCATAACAGCGTCTGCCTGATTGGATTCAAGCGCAACAACCGCTGCGTCAAAGCCCAAAACATCAAGCTCATACTTAAATCCTTGATCCTCCGCGATAGCTGCAAGGACATCAATATCAATACCCGTAAGCTTATCCGAGCCGTTTACGTCGGGAATTTCAAATGGCGGAAAAGCCGTATCTGTGGCAATTTTATAAACCTTTTCGCCTGATTTTTTTTCGCCGCCGCAAGAAACAAACGATAAGCACATAACGACTGCGAGAATGATACCAAACACTCTTTTAAACATTTTTTCATCTTTCCTTTCTTTAATATAGTTAGTTTTATTCTAACACATTTTCGCAAATTAATCAACTAAATTTTTAAATATTTATATTATGAAAAAAGTTTATTGCTATTTTAACACCGAAACTGCGTCGGCAATGGTTTTTTCAAGCGCCTCCCTGCCGTATTTATCAACGTCAAGCTTGTTTTTCTCGCCGTGAGTAAGGCATCCTGCGCCGCCTATGCAGCCTCCGATACACGCCATTCCCTCAATAAAGTTTGCATCCAAAAGATTTTTGCTCTTTTTAAGAAGCGCAACACGGCACTGCTCAATTCCGTCGCACGATACTGCCTTAAGCTCAAAATCATCAAGCCCCTGCTCCTTCAAGCCTTCCGCAACCGCGTCTGCAAGACCACCGCAGCGCGCAAAAATACGTCCGAAATACGACGCATTGTCCAAAACGCCCTCCTCGAGAGTTGTTATGTCCATATCTCTGCTGTCAAAAAGCGCCTGCAATTCTTCAAAGGTCAAAACCGCGTCAACATATGGCTTAACCCTATCTCTTTGAACCTCGGCTTTTTTTGCGGTACAAGGTCCAATAAATACGATTTTTGCATTTTCGGTAGTATCTTTTATATATTTTGCTATTGTTGCCATAGGCGATAAATTGTGCGACACAAACGGCACCAAATCGGGGAAATTTTTCTCAATATACGACACAAATGCAGGACAGCACGAACTTGTTAAAAATTTCTTTTCCGCGAGCTCCTTTGACTCCGCCTGAGCAACCATATCCGCACCGAGAGCCGCCTCAATAACCGTGTGGAAGCCAAGCTTTTTAAGACCTGTTATAACCTGTCCCAATTTTGCATAGGTAAACTGACTCGAAATTGACGGTGCAACAATTGCATAAAGCTTGTAGTTTTTATCTGCAAGGCTTTTTTTGAGCAATTCGATAACGTCGAGAATAAACGATTTATCCATAATAGCGCCGAACGGGCACTGATAAACGCACGCGCCGCACGAAATGCATTTATCGTTATCAATTGCCGCCGCCTTGTTTTCATTCATCGAAATTGCCTTAATTTTGCACGCGTTCTGACACGGACGCTTTCTGCTTACAATCGCGGTATACGGGCAAACCTTCGCGCACGCGCCGCACTCAACGCATTTTGTTTTGTCAATGTGCGCAACATGGTTGCTGTCAAAGGTTATAGCGCCCCTCTTGCAAACATCCTCACACCTGTGCGCAAGACATCCGCGGCATGCATTTGTAACTTCATATCCGCCTACGGGACATTCATCGCAGGCAATTTCTATAACCTCAATTACATTGGGATTACCGCTGTCTCCGCCCATTGCAAGCTTAACCCGTTCCTCTAAAATTGCCCTTTCCTTATATACGCAGCAACGCATTGTCGGAGTGTTTCCCGGCACTATGATTTTAGGTATTTCAAGCACATTTTTAAGCAGGGTATCACTCCACGCCTGACGTGCAACCTCACGAAGCACTTTATATTTTAAATGCTGCACCTTTGTATCAAATTTTCTCATTATTCTCACACACCCTTTTAAAAATAGCTTATCTTAATTCGTTTTCCCATCTTGCGCAGGCACTCCGAAAGTTCTTTTACAAGATTCATCTTAATGTTAAAATTTATGGGAAGCTCGGGATTTTGATGCGCGGGGTTTATTGCCCGTCCTACAAAAAAGTTTATATCGGTAGCCTCCTCAAAAAGCAAACGGCAGATAAGTGACGCGCCGTCGCGCTTGCAGCTCCACTGCGTGTAGCTTTCGTTGTCGTCTATATAATCCTTTGCATAAGTCAAAACCTTGTTTATGGTGATAACGCCCTCGGTAACCAAATCCACACCGTCAATATACGCAATGGGCGGAACGTCGGACTGCTCAAAATTAAGGCTTGCTCTTAACGGCTTGCCAAGATATTTTGCCGCAATCGACGAGGTTGTGCCGCCGCAGATTATATGCTTTCCTTCCTTCGAGAAAAACAGCGACATCATACGGTCGCAGTCGTCACGGTTAGACGGCGGACCGAACAAAATATTCATAGGCTCTCTTTTTCTTATATGCACAACACACGCGGTTGCGTCGTCGCCCGGCTCAAAGCCGTAAAGCTTGTCGCACTCGTCAGCAATAATTGTAGACAGCGTTTTTGCGGTATATCCGGCAACTGAAACGGTTTCTACAAAATTTATAATATCGTCGCGCTCCCAGCCGAAATTATACGCCGTGCCGATACCCGCGTGAGGACAGCCGTCGCTCATTGCAACAAAAATATCGTTCTCTTCAAGGCTTATAACCGACTTATATATTTTTTTGCCGCCTATATTAAGCTCAGTTTTAGGATAATCATAATTTTTTCCGTTTCGTATAAGTATAACAAGCGGATTGTCATACTGAATAATTTCTGCCGTTTCGTTATTGATTAAATGAATAATGGTAAACGTGGAATACGCAACCTTTCTTACCGAGCAAATCGGAAGCGTTGCGGCAATTGTTTCAACGCAGTCTTCAAGCGACAGTCCATCCGCCATCATAGTGGAAATAATTTTTGAAGTAAGCGTGGATAAAATGCTCGCTTTGACACCGCTGCCCAAACCGTCGGCAAGCACAACAACGGCAGAATTTTCATCGCGGTTTATAATGTCAACATGGTCGCCGCATAGCTGTTCACCACTGTGATTTATACTTTTGTATCCAATATCGGCGCATAGGTTATTCATCTAAAATCGACTCCTTAAGCTTGGAAAGCGCAATTTTTGTTTCGGCGGCCGTTTCACCCAAAAGCGATGCAATTTCCTGTACTATGCGCATCTGCTTGTCAACAACCTTGTCGGCGGTTTCAACCGTATTGCGGCTGATAATCTCTTTCTTTTCGCGCGCCTTTTCCTCCTCGGTAACGTCGCGCATAATACAAATTACAAGCCTGTTTGCCGAATCGTAAATAACGGTTTGCTCAACGTATTTATTGTACTCCGCAAGATAAACCAGCTTGTTTTTTGCTTCCTCGCCGCGCATAGCGTCGGTAAACACCTTGGGGTCGAGAATACGCACAACTTGGTCGCCCAGAATATCAGACGCAGAGCGAAGATTTATAATATTTCGCGCCGCATTATTAATTTGCTGAACCTCCAATTTTTCGTTAACAACAATAATTCCGTTGGGTGTATTGTTAACAATATTATCCGAAAAGCTCTCCGCCTTATCCTTAAGATACGGGAGGCACATCGAAATTTCCGCCTTTCCCTGATAAATTGCAATAGCTTTGTCGCGGCAGGTGTTATAACCACACGAGCCGCAGTTAAGCTCGTCGCTGGGTTTCATTTTACCCATCTGACGAAGTATTTCATTAATTTCGTAATCGCTCGGCATTTGCAGCTTATGCTCAATAAACTCAAAATGCTTTTTAAGGTCGAACGAATCAGGCTGCGGAACGTCAAAATCCTTATTGCCTGCATAACGTGCCACCGCGGCATAATCGCGGATTGGCATACGGTGATATTTTTCCATAACAGGGCCGCCGACACAGCTTCCTGCGCACGCTGACATTTCAATAAAGCAGTTGTGAATTTTTCCGCTTTCAATATCTTTGAGCGCCGCAATACAATTATCCACTCCGTCTATAGCCATGTATGTATACTTTTCGGCACTTTTTGCCATAGTTTTAAGAATACCGCCGTTTGTGGGGAAAAACCTCGCACGGCTGAATTCGTTTTGATCCATTTCAGGCTCAAGCTCAATATTTTCACTTTTCAGCCAGTTTGTAAGCTCCTCAAACGTAAGAACGCTGTCAACAATACCCTCATAATGCTCGGCTTCGTCCTTTTTTGCAACGCACGGACCTATAAACACTGTTTTTGCGTTCGGATATCGCTTTTTTATATCAAGACAGTGCGCCTGCATAGGCGAAACAACGTCTGCGAGGTAAATCAGCTCTTTCGGAAAATACTTTTGAATAAGAAGGTTTACCGAATGACAGCAGGACGAAATAAGAATGTCACGGTCTTCTTCGTTTAAAATTCTGTCATATTCTTTTTTCACAATAGTCGCGCCCACAGCGGTTTCTTCAACGTCAAAAAAGCCGAGCTTTTTAAGCGCCTTTTTCATAGAATTTATTCCCACTCCGTCATAGTTTGCTATAAAAGACGGGGCGAGACTTACAAAAACAGGGTCGCCGCTCTGCAAAAATACCTTTGTTTTCTCTGTTTCATCAACAATTTCCTTTGCATTTTGCGGACAAACAACAAAGCACTGACCGCACAAAATACACTCATTGCCCACAATATGAGCCTGATTGCCCGAAAAACGAATTGATTTTACAGGGCAGTGCCTTATACATTTGTAGCAATTCTTACAGTTTGATTTTTTCAGCGTAAGACAGTTTGGCATTGACTTTTATCTCTCCTTTTTGCGATTACATAACTGCGCTTTTTATTTCCTTTTCAAAAAAATCCTTTGTTCCCTCGGGAGTTACCGAGTGAAAATTATCGTCCACCGTCACGCAAACACCCTCCTGGCATCTGCCCATACAAAACGTGCCGCCAAGCTCAACCTTATCGGTAAGATTATTTTCCGAAATAAGAGACTGCAGCTGCTCAACAACCTGCCTTGAGCCTTTAATGTGACATGAACTTCCAATACATACCGTAACTTTCATTTTCTTTTACCTCCGAAAATTTTATAATATTTATATGTATCTCCGCATTTTGGAAACGGCGCGTTTTGTCGGCGTTTCGTAAAATTTTATGCGGAAAATTTTTTACTCATCATCTGTAACGTTAACGCAGGAAAGAAAAAATTCTCTTTCCTTTTCGTTGCCCTTTACCGACTTAACCGCCGCAACAATGGGCATCCATTTTTGAACATAATGCTTTGCCGTGCCGCTTTTTTGACAGAATATATCAAGATATTTTCCGGCGCCGTCAATATCGCCGTCCAAGCAAAACGAAAGATAGGTTCCGGCCGCGTCGGCAGAGGCATTTCCTTGGGAAGCGTGCGCCCAGTCGATTATATACGCCTTGCCGTCATCGGCAATTATAATATTGCTCGGATTAAAATCGCCGTGACAAACCTTATCGTGGTGCGGCATAGCCTCAAGACGCTTATAGAGTTCGTCGCGCGCTGCCTTATCAAGCACGCTTTGAGAAATTTTTATTTTCATTTTATCGTACAGATTATTTAAAAGGCTGCATTTTTTCGAGTGTATTTCAAGCTGCAAATCCACCAAAGTATTTATATATTCCGTCTTTTTTTCGGGATTTTCCTTCATCAGCTGCGCAAGTGTTTTGCCCTTTATAAAGTCCGAAACAATAGCCCATTTTTCGTCCAAAACAGTAACCTCGCTGATTTTGGGAATATTAAGTCCCGTTTCTTCCATTCTCGCCTGATTGAGCGCTTCGTTCAAAACGTCCGCCTTTGAGTAGTCCGCGCCAAACACCTTTATGCAGTTGTCGCCGTCTCGGTAAATTGTTTTGTTGTTTCTTACAGCAATAATTTTTTCCGGTTTCATTTTTATCTATCTTCCTTTATAATTCGGTATTCTTGACGCAGCACGCGTCAAGATACATCATTTTTATCTTGCCCGCAAAGGATGTAAAAACTGCTTCAAGACTTTCTGCGCTTTATGTCACTGCATAATTTTTCGTCTTCATATTTAATATAATTTTACCGGAAAAAGCCGCAAAACGCCAAATATACGTTTGTTAAAATTTTAACATAGTTTTATCATATTAGGAATAGTAAAATAAATATATCAATATATCAAAAACTATATATCGGCTTTGTTAAAGCACTCGCGCTTTATGCGGCAAATCTCCGAAATAAAGGCTTTATCCAGCTTTGAAAGCTTGTAATCGTCTCGGTAAATAAGCATATCCTTATAAATCTTTTTGTTTTCGGTGCATTTTTTCTCCAAAAGATTATACTTTTCACAAAATCTTTTCGGAAGTGGCGAAACCCACATAAAACTATCGTCATTTTCCGAAAGAATGTCAAACTGACTTGCCCTGTCAAAAAGAAAAATCCGCTTTTTTATATTATCATCATCCATATCTTTTTTGTGTTGCGAAAACGGTTGAGGCGGCGTTGACAAATCGGTATGCACAATCTCGGTATACGGCGACAAGTCATCAATGCTTATATTTTTCTTATTTGCAAGAGCGTGGTTTTTACTCATTGCAATAACATATTCAAACTCGGCTATAAGCTCGTACGAAAGATTTTTTTCATCCAAAAGCCGTTTAAAATACCTGTCGTAATTTACCTCATAACGTATAACGCCGATTTTGCAAACTCCGTTCACAACATTGCTCACGGTTGTCATTGAATTTGTTTCCTGATAAAAAACTTCGGACGGCTCGTTTTTGTCAATAAATTTATTGAGCGACAAAAATGCGTCGGCAATATAGCTTGCCCTGGGCACAGACGCCGAAAACCGCTGTTTGTCTCCCCTTTTGCGCTTATAGATGTTTTCCACCTCGTCAATTTGCGCAAGAATTTTGCGCGCATATTCCAAAAACTTTTCGCCCTCGCTTGTGACAATCATTCCGCGGGTTGTGCGCTCAAAAATCGAAATGCCGAGATGCTCCTCAAGCTCCTTTATGGCGCGGCTTAAATTTGGCTGATTCATATAAAGATTTTCCGCCGCCTTGTTTATGGAACCGGTACTCGCAACCTCAACGGCATACTTT
>JALEIO010000192.1 GCA_022769845.1 Oscillospiraceae bacterium | reverse complement strand
TAAAGATTATTGTTGTCAATTTTATATTGCTTTGGTGTAATACCGGTCTGTTTTTTAAATACATAGTTAAAATATGACTGTGATGAAAATCCGCTTGATATTGCAACCTCCGACATAGAGGTGCAGTTCAATTTAAGAAGGGTTTTTGCCTGATTTATTCTTTTGTTTAATATATAATTATGCGGTGAGACACCGGTTTCCTTTACAAACAGTTCTCTAAAATATATCGGACTTAAATGTACATATTTTGCTATGTCGTTTAAGCTTATATCCTGAAGGTAATTATCGTTTAAATACTGTAAGGCGCTTACAACCGGATCACTTTTTCCGCTTGAAAGCTTTTCGGATTTGGCTGATGTCTTTGAAAGCATATTTATAAGCCGAAGAAGTTCGCTATACAGAAATATATCGTTTTTAAGCTTCGTAGGATTGAAAGATTTTATCATATTTATGAATATATTTTTAAATTCTTCGGTGTCATTGATTTTTATAACATCCGGAATTTTGCTCAAGGTGTCATAAATTTCTCCCTTTTCGGCGGCAACCCGAATATAATAACAGTTGTACGAATTTGTGGTATGCCGGGTTATGCCGGGTTTTATACAAAGCATATTGTTAGGCGAAATTTTATAGCGCTTGTCATCTAAATATGTATATCCGCCGTTTTTCAGAGGAAGCTCTATTTCAAAATGTATTGTTATCCTTTCAGGAGTGCTGATAACATTTGGAAAATTCAGTGATTTGTCAAATACTCCAACTCCTATTATATCAGGCAGTGTCAGACTCATTAGGTTTCCCTCCAAAAATTTCAAAATTTTATGTTAATTATATCATACTTTAAATTTTATTACAAATAAAAAGTTAAGAATGTATCGGAAATATAAAAAAATAATGTATTTTTATGTATATAATTTGCATTTTTATACGAAATTCGCGAATCTATGTGGAAAGTTAGATGTCAAAATGCATATTTCTTCTGATTTTTCCAAATTATTTCTAAAAAATTTTTAAAAAACTCTTGAAATAGCAAACGTGATATGTTATTATAATACATATTATTTTGATTCGTAAATGTTTACATAAATTTTTAATATGATAGTTAATTTCGTTGGATAAAGCACAATAGGGGGAGGATTTTCTTGGAAAGCGTTAATGTTTCGGAAAATGAGAATATAGTTTCGAGTACGGCAAGCGCAAATTCTTCGCAAATTGAAATCAGTCATATTAATTTTACAAATTTCACAATTGATGAAAGCATACCGAAAAAGCCTGTTTATGAATTTTTTAAGCGCACATTTGACATTGTAAGTTCTTTTGCGGCAATTGTTTTTTTGTCGTGGGTGTTTGCAATCACGGCAATAGCAATAAAAATAGAGGACGGCGGACCGGTGTTTTTTTCGCAAACCAGAGTTGGAAAAAACGGAAAGTTTTTTAGAATGTATAAGTTTCGCTCAATGTGCGTTGGCGCAGAAAATATGAAGAAAGAGCTCTTGGAACAAAACGAAATGAATGGACCTGCTTTTAAAATGGAGCATGACCCAAGAATTACAAAAGTAGGTGCGTTTATACGAAAGACAAGCATTGATGAATTGCCGCAGCTTTTTAATATTTTAGGTGGTTCAATGAGCGTTGTGGGGCCAAGGCCGCCGCTCGGCCACGAGGTTATGCAGTATGATAAGTATGCGATGCGCCGTCTGTCGGTTAAACCCGGACTTACATGCTATTGGCAGTGCAGCGGCAGAAGCAATATAGACTTTGACGATTGGATGAAGCTTGATAATAAATACATAGATGAACGGGGTTTTTGGACAGACATAAAAACGGTTTTTGCTACTATTCCTGCTGTGCTTAAAGGCGACGGCTCGTGCTGAATAAGGAGTGTAATAAGTGGATAAAATTTACGATTACACAATTAAATTAATTCGATATATTCTAAAGGGTGATGTGCCGAGTTTGCCCAAAAATATTGATTTTGAAAAGTTATATACATTCGGTAAAAGTCACGGCGTTGAAAATATGCTGTATGTAGCTTTGCGCGACCTTAAAATTGATGTTCCCAAAGATGTTATGCAGAAATTTTATTATTCATATTTGATGTCAATAAAAATTGATACTCTGCAAACTATGGAGCTTGAAAAAATCGGCAATGCTTTTGAAGAAGCCGGTATTGATTATATTCCGCTTAAAGGAAGCGTTGTAAAACACTTTTATCCAATGACTCATTATCGTAAAAGTGGAGATATAGATGTTCTTGTTAGGCGTGAGACTGAAAAAGATGCAGAAAAAGTTTTAATCGAAAAGCTTAATTACTTGCGTTCTGAAATCTTCAAACATTATGAAGTTCACATTTCTTATTTTAAAATGCCTTGTGTATATGTTGAATTGCATAGACAAATTTTAAAATCAAGTAACAGAGCGTATAAAATGTTCAAAAATATTTGGAAATATGTTAAAACATCAAAAAGTAAAGAACATAAATATGTATTGAGTAATGAACTTTTGTATACATATTTGTTAGCGCATCTTTGTAATCATCTATATAACGGTGGTGCCGGTATTAGGATGCTGATGGACTTTTATGTTTTATCAAAAAACTCAAAATTAGATTATGAAATTTTGAATAGATATTTGAAGAAAGCAAATCTTGTAAAAATAAATGATTATGTTACGAATATAATATCCAAATGGTTTGGAGATTCATATGTATTTGATAAAGATGTAGAAATTCTTCTTGATATAATTTTTGATGGCGGTAGTTTTGGTACACGTGATATGCAAGAAAAAATGCACGATAGTAATTCTTTAGTTGGAAAGATTCGTCAATTAATGCAACGTGTATTTATGCCGACTAATATGTTGGTACAATTTAAGCCGGAATATGCAAATGGAACAAAATCAAAATTTTTAATACAGTTGAGGAGAATAAAGAACATTTTAAAACACAACCGAAAAAAAGTTTTTGAAGACACAAAGCTTATTCTCAAAAGTGAAAAATCAGATAAAAGCCTGGCTAATATTGTGAAGGCCATTTGTGACCGATAAATATGCCTTTTAATTAGTTTTGTTTGTGCTGATATTAAATTTATGAATTGTATTATTTGGGAAAGCGTGGTATTACTATGAAAGGAATAATATTAGCAGGCGGTTCAGGTACAAGGCTTTACCCGCTTACAACGGTTACATCAAAGCAGCTTTTGCCGATTTATGATAAGCCAATGATATACTATCCTTTGTCAGTTCTTATGAGTGCAGGAATAAGAGATATACTCATAATCTCAACACCGCAGGACACACCGAGATTTAAAGAACTTCTAAAAGACGGTTCGCAGTTTGGACTAAACCTCTCGTATGCGGTTCAGCCATCTCCGGACGGCTTGGCGCAAGCGTTTATAATTGGAGCTGATTTTATTGAAAACGATACTGCGGCAATGGTTCTCGGCGACAATATATTTGCCGGTCAGGGCTTGAAGAAAAGACTCAAAGCAGCAGTGGAAAATGCTGAAAACGGGAGGGGAGCAACAGTATTCGGCTATTATGTAGATGATCCTGAACGTTTTGGTATTGTTGAATTTGATGAATGCGGAAAAGCAATTTCTATTGAAGAAAAACCTCAAAAACCAAAAAGTAATTATTGTGTAACGGGGCTTTATTTTTACGATAACAGAGTTGTTGAGTATGCGAAAAGCTTAAAGCCTTCGGCGCGCGGCGAGCTTGAAATTACCGATTTAAACAGAATATATCTTGAAAACGGCGAGTTAAACGTGGAACTTCTGGGGCAAGGGTTTACTTGGCTTGATACCGGCACTCACGAGAGTCTTGCAGATGCGACGAATTTTGTTAAAACGGTTGAAACACATCAGCACAGAAAAATTGCATGCCTTGAAGAAATTGCATATCTTAACGGATGGATTTCAAAAGAAGATGTATTAAAGGTATATGATGTATTGAAAAAAAATCAATACGGGCAATATCTTAAAGATGTTCTTGATGGAAAATACATAGATAAATAAGAGGAAAAATAATGAAAAAAACTATTATTGTTACCGGCGGTGCCGGATTTATAGGCAGCAATTTTATATTTCATTTGCTTAATAAATATCCCGATTATAGAATTATATGCCTTGACAAGCTTACATATGCGGGAAATCTCTCAACTTTGAAATCTGTAATGAGCAATCCGAATTTTAGATTTGTTAAAGATGATATTTGCGACCGAGAAGCGGTTTATAGGCTTTTTGAAGAAGAAAAACCCGATATGGTTGTAAACTTTGCTGCAGAATCTCATGTTGACCGTTCAATTGAGAATCCCGGGGTGTTTCTTGAAACTAACATTATGGGTACTGCAACACTTATGGACGCATGCAGAAAGTATGGGATTGAGCGTTATCATCAGGTTTCGACGGATGAGGTATACGGTGATTTACCGCTTGACAGACCTGATTTGTTTTTTACGGAAGAAACGCCGATTCATACCTCAAGTCCATATTCTTCGTCAAAGGCGGCGGCAGATTTGCTCGTTCAGGCGTACAACAGAACCTACGGTTTGCCTGTTACAATTTCACGCTGCTCAAACAATTACGGACCTTATCATTTTCCGGAAAAACTAATTCCGCTCATGATTGCCAATGCGGTTGCGGACAAGCCTCTTCCTGTGTATGGCGAAGGACTTAATGTTCGTGATTGGCTTTATGTTGAAGACCATTGCAAGGCAATCGATTTAATAATACACAGAGGCAGAGTGGGTGAGGTGTATAACATCGGCGGTCATAATGAAAAAACAAATATTTATATTGTAAAGAAGATACTCGAGCTTCTCGGCAAACCCGAAAGTCTTATTACTTATGTAACAGACAGAAAAGGACATGATTTGCGATATGCAATTGACCCTACAAAAATTCACAACGAACTTGGTTGGCTTCCTGAAACTAAATTTGACGATGGTATCGTTAAGACGGTTAATTGGTACCTTGACAACAAGGATTGGTGGAAGAATATAATAAGCGGTGAATATCAGGATTATTATAATAAGATGTATGGTGACAGATAATGAAAATACTTGTTACTGGAGTTGCCGGGCAACTCGGATATGATGTAGTAAATGAATTAACAAGGCGGGGGCATACAGCAATAGGAACTGATGTTGCCGAAAGTTCTTTAATTCCAACAACAAAGCTTGATATTACAGATAGATCTGCGGTTTGCGAGCTTATTTCAAATATAAAGCCCGACGCGGTTATACATTGCGCTGCTTGGACGGCTGTTGATGCTGCGGAGGATGCCGAAAATTGTAAAAAAGTTTTTGCGATAAATGAAGAAGGTACTGCTAACATTGCCCAAGCTTGTCGTGACATTGATTGTAAAATGATATATATCAGCACGGATTATGTTTTTAGCGGTCAGGGCACAGATCCGTGGAAAGCAGATTGCAAAGAATACTCACCGCTTAATGTATACGGTGAAAGCAAGCTTAATGGAGAGCTTGCTGTGTCGGCAATTCTGGATAAATATTTCATTGTAAGAATTGCGTGGGTTTTTGGAAAAACGGCAGCAATTTCATTAAAACTATGCTCAATATTGGGAAAAAATACGATGCGCTTCGCGTTGTAAATGACCAAATAGGTACACCTACTTATACTTTTGACCTTGCAAGGCTGCTTGTTGATATGGTTGAAACGGATAAATACGGGTATTATCACGCAACGAATGAGGGCGGATATATAAGCGGTACGAGTTTGCTTGTGAGATATTCAGACAAGCAGGATATAGTACAAAAGTCATTCCGGTAACTACAGCTGAATATGGATTGTCAAAAGCGGCGCGTCCTTTTAACAGTAGATTGGATAAAAGCAAGCTCTTCGAAAACGGATTTAAACCTCTTCCGGATTGGAAAGATGCTTTAATGCGATATTTAAAGGAGATTGAGTTTTAATGGGACAAATTAAGGTTACAAAAGCACCCATAGATGGACTGTATATAATAGAACCGAATGTTCACGGTGACAACCGAGGATATTTTATGGAAACTTACAATCAGAATGATATGCACGATGCTGATCTTAATATGGTTTTTGTTCAGGATAATCAGAGTATGTCAACAAAGGGAGTTCTTCGCGGACTGCATTTTCAAAAGCAATATCCTCAGGGAAAGCTTGTAAGAGTTATCAAGGGCAGTGTGTTTGACGTTGCTGTAGATTTGAGAAAAAACAGTAAAACATATGGTAAATGGTTTGGCGTAGAATTGACTGAAGAAAACAAGAAACAGTTTTATATTTCGGAGGGTTTTGCACACGGATTTTTGGTGCTCAGCAAAACGGCTGAATTTTGTTATAAAGTAACTGATTTTTACCATCCCGGTGACGAGGGCGGCCTTGCATGGAATGATCCTGAAATCGGCATTGAATGGCCTAATGTTTTAGGTGAATATAATGGCAGTGCCTCGGCAGAAGGCTATACTTTGACTGACGGTTCGCCTCTTAATTTAAGTGAAAAGGATCAAAAATGGTTAGGATTGAAGGATACTTTTAAGTTTTAATGGAGAATTCATAAAATGAAAATAGCAATGTTAGGGACTGAAGTTATATTAGGGACAAAATTTTTTGGAAGATGATGGCATTGAGTTTATTGCGGGATTTGCTTGTTGTTATTGCGGCCCCTACCAATTACGATTCCGTTACCCAGCATTTCAATACGACGGCTATGGAAAATGTGATTGAGCTGGTCATGAAGGCGAATCCAAACGCCGTCATGGTCATCAACTCCACGGTGCCGGTTGGGTGTACGGTTTCCGTCAGGGAGAAGTGCCACTGCAAGAACATCATCTTCAGTCCTGAATTTCTCCGCGAGAGTAAAGCCCTCTACGATAATGTCTACCCTAAATTTTCAGTTGATTTTTCGTAGGCTATGATGACTGCTAAAATCATCCGTTATTGCCGAAAAAATGAGGTTCTAGGGTACAGGTCTGCGGGTAGTGATAAAGTACATTTGGAACGTGAAATTGGCGTTGAAGAAATTCTGGTAGAGGCTGAAAAATGCCGTAGTATCAGGGGTTTTCAATAGATGATACAGAGATTGAGAGGGGTCTACCCTAAAGAATCATAGTGGGTGGTTTTCTGGGATTTAGCGCCAATGGATGAGAGTTTTGAAACCGGGAAATGAACATT
>JALEIO010000091.1 GCA_022769845.1 Oscillospiraceae bacterium | reverse complement strand
CGGCGCGGATTTTACATACGCTTCATCATCGTATCTGTAAATGCTTGCGTCGCCCGCATCAAATTTATATCCGTCAACGTTATAACGTTCAACAAGATTGTCAAGCTGTTCGTGCATCCATTTTACCGCTTCGGGATTGGTAAAATCAATCATCGCACTGTAACCGCTCCACCATCTTCTGATTGCGATTTCACCATCTTTATCCTTTAAAAGATAGCCTTTGTTGCGCAAAAATTTATATCGCACACCCGCAGACGAAACAATCGGAGAAGTCCACAGCATAACCTTAAATCCAAGCTTGTGCAGTTCATAAATCAAATATGCCGGATCAGGAATTTTACCCTTGTGAAATTCCAAAACACCGTAATCCTCCTGCCATCCGCCGTCAATCATTAGTACGCCTGCCGGAAGTCCGTTTTCCAAAATTCCCCTTGCATACCGCAAAATATTTTCAGTTGTCTGGTCAGTTCCGAGCTCCATCCAAGTGTTGTACTGCGGTGCAGTAAAGAAAAGCTTATCGGGAAGCTCTCCGGTAAACGGAAAATGCTTTTTTGAAGCTGCAAGATACGCGCCTTTCAAATTTTTATAGTCCTCTCCTATTTCAAATTCCGTACCGTATATGCATTCAAGAGTAATTTCACCGTTTTCAAATTTTATGATAAACGGATTTTCGTTCCATATGTAGCGTCCGCACGACGAAAGAAATAATGATGCCGACTGGTCATTTTCGCGCCCGCGCGCATCTATGTCAAATACAACATTGCTGCTCTCATCAAAAGGCATATCGCAGCCTGACGGTACTTTTCCGCCCCACCAACATTCGCCGCTTAACATTTTAAGTTTTTTCATTTTACAGCCCCCGTATTTTTGTTTTTTTGAATTATAGCATATCATAAAATCATTTTCAATGTTTTAGCCGCAATCACTTACATATTTGGAGTAAATAATAAAATTTTACACTTTTTATATGTAAAAAGGGTGATTTTAAATCACCCAAAATATTATTTTAAGCAAAAAAAGGCGTTTTTTCCCGGATAGCTCTGCTCACCGTCCAGTTCATCTTGTATGCGCAAAAGTCTGTTGTATTTTGCAACACGGTCTGTTCTTGACGGAGCGCCGGTTTTAATCTGCCCTGCGTTTAATGCGACTGCAATATCGGCAATGGTAGTGTCCTCAGTCTCTCCCGAACGATGCGAAATAATTGCCGTATATCCTGCTCTGTTGGCCATTTTTACCGCTTCAATCGTTTCGGTGAGAGTGCCAATCTGATTAACCTTTATGAGAATTGAATTTGCTACATTGAGGTCAATTCCTCTTTTCAGGCGTTCGGTATTTGTTACAAAAAGGTCGTCACCGACAAGCTGAACCTTGCCTCCAAGCCTTTTTGTAAGGAGCTGCCAGCCCTCCCAATCGTCCTCTGCAACGCCATCCTCAATAGAAATTATCGGATACTGACTGCACAAATTTTCCCAGTAATCCACAATTTCATCGCGGCTTAATTTTTTGTTTGCCTTTGGCAAAACGTATTCTCCGCTCTCTCCCGACGTCCATTCCGAGGAGGCTGCGTCAATCGCAATCATAAAATCTTCTCCTGATTTATAACCCGATTTTTTTACTGCCTCAACAATATACGAAAGCGCCTCCTCGTCTTTGGAAAACGATGGTGCAAAGCCGCCCTCATCCCCTACCGAAGTTGCATATCCATCCGATTTTAAAAGTGCTTTTAAATTGTGAAAAACCTCGGCGCACATTCTTAATCCTTCTTTAAAATTCTTTGCACCGACGGGCATAATCATAAATTCCTGTATGTCGATATTATTGTCGGCATGCGCTCCTCCGTTCAAAATATTCATCATAGGCACAGGCAGCGTGTGCGCGTTACAGCCGCCGATATATTTGTAAAGCGGAAGTCCGCACGATTTTGCAGCCGCTTTTGCGCATGCGAGCGATACCGCCAAAATTGCGTTTGCGCCAAGATTTTCTTTGTTTTTGGTTCCGTCAAGGTCGCACATAATTTTATCAATTTGCCGTTGATTTAAAACGTTTACTCCCACAAGCGCTTCCGATATCTTGTCGTTTACGTTTTTTACCGCATTCTCAACGCCTTTTCCAAGATAACGCTTTCCTCCGTCGCGAAGCTCAACCGCTTCGTAAATTCCCGTTGACGCGCCCGACGGAACTGCCGCAGTTCCAATATAACCGTCATCAGTCATGACCTCAGCCTCAACCGTCGGATTTCCGCGGGAATCAAGAATTTCGCGTGCAAAAACATCAATAATTTCCACATACTGTTTCATAAAAATTATCTCCTTTAAAAAAATAAAGACAGCTAATTACTGCTGTCTTTATTTTTGCCGCGTAAAACGGAATTTATTCCCTTGTGAGGTAATTATATATAATTATAAGCGCATCTGCCCTTGTAAGATTGTTTTCTGCATCCAAAATATCATTTTTGTCCGAAACAATTTTGAGTGCCGCACCAAGCGTTGCATAACCAACCATATTTTCGGGTATGTCAGTAAACGGACAGTTAAAAATGCTGTTTTTTTCAGCAATCTCTTTGTATCCGAGATTGTTAATCATAAATCTTACCGCGTCAATGCGCGAAACGGGATTATCTAGGTCTTTGTCCTCTTTTTCAATAATTCCGCGTGAAATCATTGCTTTTGCGAAACTGTCCGAATAAAAATCGTAGTAAAAATTATTGTTTGCCATTGCTACCAGCATAAGATAATCTCGCTTTGTAATGCTTTCGTCCGGCTTAAGGCTGGAACCTGCAAGTCCTATATTAAGCTCCGCAAGCTTTTCGGCATAAGGCTTTACATAGTGATTTTCAATATCGTCATATTTATAGGTTTTATCTTCCGGCACTTCACCGTCGTAATCAATCGCGTCAAGCGTATTTGCGTCATAAAATAACCGATCGTTCTCAAGGTTGTAAACAAGCTTGGTCGCTTTTGAAATGGTTTTACCCTCTGTGTATTTGCGATACAAGGCATAATTAAGTTTTAAAGTATCTTCGGTAATAATTTTGTTGTAAAGCTCGTCAATAGTTTTTATATTATTTTTCGGCTCAAATTCAACATCATTCCAGCTAAAATTCATACCTTCAAGTTCGCCGGTGTATTCATTGTAGCTAAAGCTTATACCGTTATCCGATACCCTTACGCCGTCGTAAACCCTGTCAAATGAAATAATGTAAGCTGAATATTTACTTTCGCTAAATTCTGTGTTTTTTACAAAATCAGCATAATATTTATTAATAAACTTCTCGGCATCAGCCTTTAAAGCAGCCGTTTCGGTTTTTTTGGAAGCAGCCTTGACATAAGGAACAGCGCCGTATGCATTGTACCCTTCCACGCGATTATCCGTAAGATTGTAGGATACATTTTTGTGTGAATATTCATCATCTTCGCGTTTTTGAGTTTCATTTGAAAAATCAAGTGACGCATAATACTTTCCGTCATACGATTTATAAATTGAATAATTGGTTAAAACAAAGCTATCGTCAATTTTAAACTCGCTTATTTTTTTAACTCTGCTTACAACCTCATCTTTTTGCGCAAGATTTGCAATTTCTGCCGCAAGCGCTTCTTCCTCTTTAGACATAGCCGCACTGCCTAAAGCTTTTTGCGCACTTTTGTCGTAAGTATTCATCCGCACTGCCCCATCATCGGTTTTACTGCCTTCTTCAAACATTAAATCGTTTAAATTAATTTTTTCACCGGTTAATGCGTCAATGTATGAATTATACTCTCTGTCCTTGGGAACATACGCAAGAAAAGCGGTGTGCTTTTTCGCCTTGTCGTCATATTTTTGAATATATTTAAGCTCATAGCCGAAATTTTCAATATATGCTTCTTTCGCTTTTTCAAAATCTACCGCACCGGTTTTATCCTCAAATGTTAAATCGAAATCAAACTGTGATGTAAAATGAAAAACCTCGCCTTTATCGGCAGATACTTCAACATAAATTTCCTGACCTTTTACAGGCACGCCGTCATACTGACGAACATATGTAAAATTATACGAGCCTGCACCGTAGCGTTCATATGCAGAACTTGAAAGAATAAGCGTTTCAAAAATTTTAGGGCATACTTTTTTTAGAAAAGCTTCAGCCGCCGCCTGCGCCTCCTGCTTGTTTATTGCGGGAAGCTTCATACCTATGTCGTAATCGCGGTTAAAATTCTTAAAATACGAAATGATTTCGCCGTTTGAAACCGTTGCGGTAATAGAATCTGTGCTGTCTTCATCGCGGTTTTTCCAGGTAAGCTGATAATCGCCGTCATACTGCGAAAAATCGTCGATAACATATTCATCATCGCTTATTTCAAGCAAATTTTTCGCCGTGAGTATAGCGTTTTCCACACCTTCGTCCGATGCAAACGATACCGGAACACACAGCAATGTGAAAATCATTGCAATAGAAAGAGTGATGCAAATAAGTTTTTTCATTTTAATTTTCTCCTTTTTATGTTTTTCACTTATTAGACGTTAAAATTTTGAAAAAGTTCCGTGAATTAACAAAAAAATTTCGGGCAAGATACAGAGGCTTTAAATTGTCGTATTGCACCGCATCTTACCCGATTAAATTTAAAACTTATTGCCGCACTTTGGGCAGTAATCATTGCTTTTATTTGACGCTGCACCGCAGTTTTCACAAATTTTTGCGTTTTTAAACTCATTGATTTCGAGTTCAACGTCGGCAATTTTGCTTTTAAGCGATTCAATCTCGTCGCACAAAATTTCAACGTCCTCTCCGTCATATTCGCACTCAACGTCTTTGGATTTGCAATAAACTATATGCCCTATTTTCATTTCTTTTTCTCTTATTTGGTCTTTAAGGTCGGCAAGCTGCATTTTGTTTTTGGTAAAATTTGCAACATCGCCCGATGCCTTAACAGCCGATTTGGCACCTTTTTTAAGCTTAACCGTTAATTCTTCAAAAAAATTCATAAAATCTCCGCCTTTCAAAAATATTATTTCCATAATCTATAATATCATTTGCAGAATTATTCCCGAAAATACGCCTGTTAAATAAAGCAGCAGTAAAATAAACAAATTTTGTTTTATGCTTCTGTTGAATTTAAACAGTACAACCAATCCAACTCCGGCACCTGTGCAAAGTCCGCCGATAAGAGCGCCGAGCGTTATTCCACCTGAAATATAGCACTGCGTGAGTATAACCGATGCCGCGCAGTTTGGTATAATTCCAACAAGCGCTGTCAAGAACGGTTGAATAATAGTATGCGTTTTAAAAAAATCCATAACATTGTCGCCTATTGTATTTTCCATAACAAACTCCAGAACAAGCGACACCAAAAATATAAAAACAAATATTTTCACCGAATGAATAAGCGCCGATTTTAAAACGCCGTGTTCACACGGTTCGCAGTTGCCGTGAAAATGTGTGTGATTGCCTTTTTCACGACAATTATCGCTTTCATAGCTGCTTTTTGCAAAAATATCTGCCGCATATCCTACGATTGTTGCAATTACAAGCTTTATTGCCAAAATTTTAAGAGCATCCGGCAAAAACGAAGGATTTGTAATAAGTATCGGAACTGCTTCGTCTGATGTTGAAATAAACACCGCCAAAAGCGTACCGAGCGTCACTGCCCTTCGTGAGTACAAATCGGACGCAATTACGCTGAAACCGCACTGCGGAATACAACCGAACGAAGCGCCGAGAATCGGTCCGAATTTTTTTTGCTTCATAAGTATATGATATGACGAGTTGTTGTTTTTGTGCTCTAAAAATTCAATTACCGCATATACAACAAATAAAAGCGGCAGCATTTTTACAGAATCTAAAAAAACTTCTTTTATAATATCCAAGTCAACGTCCTCCTTATTATAATTTTACCTCTTTAATGAAAAAATGTCAATATATTAAATGGCAAATGAATTTTTTGCATTTTTTATCCAAAAAAATTAAATAAAATTATTGACTTGAACATCTTTTTGTGTTAAAATAATTAATGTTGTGAATATTTTGCTGGTGTAGCTCAGTTGGTAGAGCAGCGCATTCGTAATGCGCAGGTCGCAGGTTCAAGTCCCGTCACCAGCTCCAAAGAAGAAGCGTAATTTTGATACAAAATTATGCTACTTTTTCGTTTCTCAAAACCGCTTAAATAAATGACTTTCAAAAAAAGAATAGTTTCCGAGTGAAATATATAACAGGTAAAAACGCATCTTTGGGGTATGTTTTTATCATGCAAATCAACAAAAAACTTTTCTAAACAAAAATGCACCGAAAATAGTTTCTTAGTGAAACTGCGGTGCATTTTGTATTTGCCCTGTTTTAAAGGCTTATTATTTTTCCATTCTCTCGGCAAGTGCAACTTTTTATATTTTTTCAGCCTTTTCGTACCTGCGAACAAGCCTATTATATTTTTTCGCATAAGACTCTTGCAAGGCGTTTTGCCAATAAAGCAGGCTTGCATTTTTAACATTGCAGTTTAAGCAGACGCATTGAATTAAGAACCGCAATAATCATAACGCCTACATCACTGAAAATTGCCTCCCACATTGTGGCAATTCCAAAAATACCGAGCATCATAAACAAAAGCTTAATTCCAAGCGACATCACAATATTCTGCACTACAATGCGTTTTGTGTGTTTTGATATTTTAACTGCGTTGGATATAAGCGAAATTTCATCGGTCATAAGCACAACATCCGCCGCTTCAATCGCCGCGTCCGAGCCGAGCGCACCCATTGCAATGCCGATATCTGCTCGCGCAAGAGTTGGCGCGTCGTTAATTCCGTCGCCGACAAATGCCGTTGTACCATTCAATTTTTTATCTGATGAAATTTCTTCAAATTTTTTAACTTTATCCTGCGGAAGCAGTGAAGCGTAATATTTGTCAACTTTAAGTTTTTCCGCAACCTCCGCTGCCGTTTTTTCGTTATCTCCGGTCAGCATTATAATACTGTCAACACCTGATTTTCTTAACGCTTTTAGCGTTTTTGCACTGTCTTTTTTTATTTTGTCCGCAATGACAATATATCCCGCGAAATTTTTTTCTACAGCAATATACACAATCGTACCGGTTCTGCCGCAATTTTCGGCTTTTATTCCAAACTGCTCCATAAGGCGCATATTGCCTGCCAAAACTTCTTTTCCGTTTAACTTAACCGCTATGCCCTTGCCGGCAATTTCTGTATAATCGCTTATTATGATTTCGTTTATTTTTTCGCCGAAGTAAGATTTTATAGATTGTGCAATCGGATGATTTGAAAAACATTCCGCATAAGCCGCCGTAAACAAAACATCACTATCCGAAAAACCATCTGCCGCAACAATTTCGCGTACTCCGAAAACTCCTTCAGTGAGAGTTCCTGTTTTATCAAAAACAAGCGTGTCAAGCTTGCTTAACGCCTCGATATAGTTGCTTCCTTTGATAAGAATACCTTTTTTAGCCGCCGAACCTATTCCACCGAAAAAAGCGAGCGGAACAGAGATTACAAGCGCACACGGACACGAAATTACCAAAAACACAAATGCCTGACGTATCCATTTTTCAAAACCGCCGCCAAAGAAAAGCGGGAATAAAACCGCAATTACAGCCGCAAGAATAACAACCGCCGGTGTATAATAACGCGCAAATTTTGTAATAAAATTCTCGGACGGAGCTTTTTTTTCAGATGCATTTTGAATAAGCTGGAGAATTTTTGAAACCGTGCTTTCCGAAAAGTTTTTTGTTACCTCAATTTTGATAACACCCGTTTTATTAATGCATCCCGAAAGAACAGTATCGCCCGAAGAAGCGCTTCTTGGAACCGATTCCCCTGTAAGCGCCGTTGTGTCAAGCATTGTGCTTCCTTGTGTCACAACGCCGTCAAGCGGTATTTTTTCTCCCGGCTTTACAATAATTATATCTCCTATTTGAACCTCATCAGGTGATAGCGTAACAACCTCGTCGTCCCGCATAACGTTTGCGGTATCAGGACGTATATCCATTAAATCTGCAATGGATTTTCGCGATTTTCCCACTGCCATATTCTGAAAAAGCTCGCCAATCTGATAAAGCAGCATAACCGCAACAGCCTCAAAGTAGCTTTTAATTGCAAACGCGCCGATGCTTGACACAGTCATAAGAAAGTTTTCGTCAAACACTCTTCCTTTTAATATATTCTTAACCGCGCGCCAAACAACATCGCCGCCCAAAATTATATACGATACCGCAAGCAAAATTATCTTAACAAATTCATTAAGGCTTGCAAAATGCGATATTACTATCGTTGCGAAATAAAAAACTGCGCCGACTGCAATTCTTATAATTTGCAGCTTAAAATTTTCACCCTCATTTTCAGTATCAGCGCAGCATTTCTTAGGTGATGTTTTATCAACAGCGCTTACCTTAATATCAGGCTCATATTTATGCACGATTTTCTCAATTTGTTTATCAATGCTGTCAGTGAATTTTTCCGATTCAATCGTAAGAGTCTGATTAACAAGATTAACCGCCGAGCTTGTTACACAATCAAGCTTTGATGCTTCCGACTCAATTTGCGCCGAGCAGTGCGGACAGTCCAAGCCTTTTAAAAAATATGTTTTCTGCATTTAAAATTCCCCCTTCGCAATATTTTTGAGTTGTTGCTCAAGTATTCAACTAAATGATTAAAAAATAATATATCTTAAACACTCTTTTTATTCGTGCAAATGTTCAATGCCAATATCAAGAATTTTTTCAACGTGCGCGTCGGCAAGCGAATAATACACAATTTGAGCCTCTTTGCGATATTTTACAAGATTTGCAAACCTCAGTGCTTTGAGCTGGTGCGAAACCGCCGATTTTGTAAGCTGCAAAAGACACGCAAGATCGCATACGCACATTTCGTTCTGCCTTAAAGCGTGAAGAATTTTAATTCTTGTGCTGTCTCCGAAAATTTTAAAAAGCGATGCAAGCGTAATATATTCTTCG
>JALEIO010000235.1 GCA_022769845.1 Oscillospiraceae bacterium | reverse complement strand
ATTTGAAATTACGCAAGGGCCACAACTCAGTTTGGTTGAAAATGAACTCGGAATCGGAAACGGAATACTTATATCCGATGAAAAGTTAAACGAAAATATGCACGAGGTTCAAAAACGAAATAATCTTGCTCTGTCAGATGTTGAGGATGGCGTGCGTTCTTTCTGCATCGAAATGGAAACAGGTACGGGAAAAACCTATGTTTACACAAAAACGGTTTTTGAACTTCACAAGCGGTACGGATTTACAAAATTTATTGTTGTTGTGCCGTCCGTTGCTATTCGTGAGGGTGTATATAAATCACTTGAAACAACAAGAGAGCATTTCTTGAATCAATATGATAATGTGCCGTACAGATACTTTATATACAATTCCGCAAAGCTTTCGGAAGTCAAGCAGTTCGCCACAAGCAGCAATATAGAGATTATGATAATCAATATTGACGCATTTAAAAAATCGGAAAATATCATCAATCAGGCACAGGACAAGCTGAACGGCGAAACCGCAATGTCGTATATACAAAATACAAATCCGATTGTAATCATAGACGAACCGCAATCCGTTGATAACACGCCCAAAGCAAAGGAAGCGATAGCGTCGCTTAATCCTCTTTGCGTGTTCAGATATTCCGCAACGCACAGAGAGAAGATGAATTTACTCTATCGCTTGACGCCCGTTGACGCTTATCAAATGGGACTTGTAAAGCAGATATGCGTATCATCAAACAGCGTCGTAAACGATTTTAATAAGCCGTATATAAAGCTTTTGTCCGTATCGAACGAGAGCGGTTTTAAAGCAAAAATAGAGATGGATGTGCAGAATAAAGACGGCATTGTATCGAGAAAGAATGTGACCGTAAAGCCAAATGATGATTTATTTCTTCTTTCGGGTGAGCGTGAGCTGTATGAGGGATATTCTGTTGTGGGAATTGACTGCACACCGGGCAGTGAGGCAATTGAGTTTTCAAACACAGAATATATAAAACTGGGCAAGGCAATCGGCAGTATTGATGAAAACATAATCAAAGAGGCACAGATAAGAAGAACTATTCAAGCGCATCTTGACAAGGAACTCCGATACACCGAAAAGGGCATCAAGGTGCTTTCGCTGTTCTTTATTGATGAAGTTAAAAAGTACAGAACAGCCGACGGCGAAAAAGGTATTTATGCAAAAATGTTTGAAAAATGCTATAATGAGCTTATGAATTTACCTAAATATACAGAGCTTAAAGATAAATTTCCGGCAAGCGTTGAGGAAGTACATAACGGCTATTTTTCGCAGGACAAAAAGGGCGCTTTCAAGGATACAAAAGGAGATACTTCAGCCGATTATGATACATATAATACGATTATGAAGGACAAGGAATGGCTTTTAAGCTTTGACTGCCCACTTCGGTTTATATTCTCACATTCGGCACTTAAGGAAGGCTGGGATAATCCGAATGTATTTCAGGTATGCACGCTTATTGAGCAGAAATCAACCTTTACTTGCCGTCAGAAGGTGGGCAGAGGTTTAAGACTTTGTGTGAATCAGGACGGAGAGCGTATCGATGATAGAAATATCAATATTCTTCATGTTATGGCGAATGAATCCTTTGCGGAGTTTGCAGAAACCTTACAGAGAGAAATTGAAACCGAAACGGGGGTTAAATTCGGCGTGCTTCAAATCAGCTTGTTTTCCGGTATGAAATATGAGGAAAAGGTTGTTACCGAAAAGAAAGTTGATAATTCGGATGCAAAGCTTATTATGGAATATATGACGAATCACGGATTCGTCGATGACAGCGGAAAGCCTACCGAAACAGCAAAGAAAGCTGTTGTGGAGAAAACCATAGAACTTCCCAAACAGCTTGAAACCGCAAAGGAGTCTATCGAAAAAGCGATAACCGAAAATGCGCCGGTAAAAGCGGAAGATATAATCGGAAAGACATATACGGAAACGGTAATTGTTGAAAAAGAAGTAAGCTACGATGACGCACAGGAACTTATGCAGCATTTTGAGAACAAGGGGTATGTGTCAAAATCCGGCAAGATGAAAGATACAATGAAAAATGCCCTTCTCACCGGCACGCTTGATTTGCCCAAAAAGTTTGAGGCGGCTCGTGAGCGTTTGGAAATGGTTGTTAAGAAAGCGGATAACAAAGTTCCTGTCAGAAATGCATTAAAAGAGGTTATTGTTCATCTTAAGAAACAGGCGATGCTTTCGCCTGAATTTAAGGAGCTGTGGGATAAGATTAAACAAAAGACAGCATACCGTGTGCAGATTGATACGGAGAAGCTGGTCGAAGACTGCGTAAAAGAACTTAAAAATATGGATTTGATTCCAAAGGCGCGGCTTGTTTCTAAAACGGCTGATATAAATATTCAAAATCCAGGTGTA
>JALEIO010000234.1 GCA_022769845.1 Oscillospiraceae bacterium | reverse complement strand
GATAAAATCGAACGCGCGTTCAATGTGAAAGAGGTTTCGGAATATATTAAACGAACAGATGAAATGATAAACAGGAAGATGTCGCTTTTTGAAAATAATATTATTTAAGGCGGTGAAATTATGTCAAAAATTGATATAAGCTTATCCGAATACAAAAACTGGTGTTCAAGCATTGGCATACTTTGCGCAGACGATTTAAACTGCGCAATTAAAAACGGAAAAATCAATCAAATTATAAATTTGTGCGAAATATGGCACGAGCACAATATATCAAATATTGCCGAAATGGTAAAAAACAACATAGATTCCAAAAAAATTATTATGATTGCAGGTCCGTCGTCGTCGGGAAAAACCTCGTTTTCGCACAGGCTTAACCTGCACCTTAAGGTGCTTGGTATAAACTCAAAAACCATCTCGCTCGACGATTATTATTATGATAAATCAAATACTCCGCTTGAAGAGCTTGATTATCTTACCTTCGACTATGCCGACAGCCTTGATTATAACCTTTTCGGCGAAAATATGAAAACTCTTTTGTCGGGCAAAAAAGCGTCTCTGCCGATATTCGACTTTGCGACAAGACGCCGCATTATAGGCGAAAAGAAAATGCAGCTCGGCGATAACGAGGTTGTAATTGTGGAAGGCCTGCACGCGCTTAATGATGTTGTGACCTCAAAGGTAGGCAGCGGAAACTTGTTTAAAATATACTGCACCGCGCTTACTTGCCTTAAACAAAACAACGGAGACAAAATTTCATCACGCACAACCAGGCTTTTGCGCCGTCTTATAAGAGATTGCTATTTTCGCAGCAGCAGTGCAAATTTCACATTTCAAATGTGGGATGACGTTGAAAAGGCAGCCGAAGTAAATATTTACCCGTTTACCGACAGCGCGGATGTTGTGTTTAATTCATCGGTACTTTATGAATTTTGCGTTTATAAAAATCATATTCCGAAATTTATTAAAAACGGGCTTGTAGATGAAAAATATAAAAATTTTACAGATAAAATAAACAATCTTTTGTCCGATTTTTGCACACTTGATGATTCTTATGTTCCCAGAATGTGCTTTATTCGTGAATTTATCGGCAAAAGCAGCTTATTTTAAAATTAAGGAAAATATAAATGAAAGTTATTATTGCAGAAAAACCGTCGCTTGCCCGAAACATTGCGGCGGCTATTACAAATATGAAAAAACGCGGCGGATACTACGAGGGAAGCGAATATATTGTAACGTGGGCATTCGGACACCTTTTTTCGCTTGCTGATGTAGAAACTTACAATCCTGCGCCTGACGGTATCCGCGGCTGGACTGTAAAAAACCTCCCCTGCTTTCCTGAAAAATTTAAATTTGAGCTCAAAAAGGACAGCAGTAAAAAGGTAGATGCCGGAGTAAAAAATCAATTTGAAACCATAAAACATCTTTGCGAGCGAAGCGATGTTGACACAATCATAAACGCCGGCGACTCAGACAGAGAGGGCGAAATTATTGTACGCATAATTGTTGAAAATGCAAATATAAGCGGCAAAAGCTTTAAAAGGCTGTGGCTTCCGGACCAGACAAACGAAACAATACTTTCGGCGCTTTCCGAAACCAAGGACGAAACAGAATATGACAATCTTGCAAACGAAGGGTTTGCAAGAACATATATTGACTGGCTTTACGGTGTAAATCTTACGCGCTACGCAACCTTAAAAACAGGAACGCTTCTTAGAGTCGGGCGCGTTATAGTGCCGATAGTTAAGGCAATTTATGACCGTGATACCGCCATTGAAAATTTTGTTCCCGATATTTATTATGCAGTTTCGTCAAAAAGTGAGGTTGACGGCGAAAAAATTGAGCTTACAAGCAAAAAGAAATTTGACAAAAACTCTTATGACAAGGCAAAAGCACTCTGTGATGAATACAACAAATTTAAAGCCGTTGTAACAGAAAAAAAGGTCAAAAAGGACACCCTTGCTCCTCCTAAGCTTTTTTCGCTTACCAAGCTTCAGAATGTTCTCGGCAAAAAATACAAAATGCCTATGGATAAAAGTCTTGCCATAGTTCAGGGACTTTACGAAAAAGGCTTTGTCACCTATCCGAGAACAAATTCGGAATATCTCGCAACCGCCGAGCAGGACAAAATCAAAAAAATTATTGCAGAGGTTAAAAAAATAGGTTATCCCGTTGAATTTAAGTTTAAAAAGACGATATTTGACGATAAAAAAATCGAGTCGCACTCGGCGCTCACCCCTACCTTTAAAATTCCGAAAAAAGAGATGCTCAGCGACGAAGAATTTATTGTTTACAGCACCATTATGCGACGTTTTGCAGCAGTTTTCTGTGAACAGGAATGCATAGCGCAAAAAACCGAAATTAAAATTAACGTTGAAAATTTAGAGGATTTTACACTTAAGGGCACGATAATAGCGAAAAAAGGGTGGACAAAATTTGACGATTACACAAAAAAAGATAAAATTTTGCCCAACCTTGAAAAAGGAAGCAAATTTGAAGTAAATTTTGAGCCTATGGAAAAGGAAACAACGCCGCCTAAGCATTATACCATTGAAACGCTCAACAATTATTTGAAAAATCCGTTCAAAGAGGACAAGGCAAACGACGAAAGCGATGATGAGGAATACCGCGCAATTTTTGAAGGCCTTGAGCTCGGCACCGAGGCAACGAGGACGGGAATTATCGACAATGCGCGAAAAAGCGAATACATACTTTTAAAAAAGGACGTTTACACAATTTTACCGGCAGGAAGAAATCTTATAACCTCGCTTATGCGTATGAACATAAGTATGGACAAATACAAAACCAGCCAGCTTGGACAGGCTTTAAAAAAAGTTTTCCGCGGCGAAATTATGATTTCGGACAGCGTTAAAATGGCGCAGGACGAAATTAAAAGCGTATTTTCCAACGAAAAGCTTCCACCTGAAAAGGACACTGACGATGGCTTTTTGGGCGATATTGCAGGCAAATGCCCTGTATGCGGCAAAAATGTTGTGCGCACGCGTTTTGGATATGGGTGCACAGGCTACAAGGATGGATGTAAATTTTCGATAAACAACATTATTTGTGGCAGAGTAATTTCATTATCCAACGCAAAAAAATTGCTTGAAACAGGCAGAACATACAAAATTGAAAATTTTATTTCAAAAAACGGCAAAAATTTTTCGGCTTATTTAAAGCTTGAAGGAAACCGCGCCGTATTTGATTTT
>JALEIO010000231.1 GCA_022769845.1 Oscillospiraceae bacterium | reverse complement strand
TTTTTGTAAAAAAAGGCGATGTGCGCCGCAGTAAGCTGCATTTTAAGGCGTATTGTATTCACTTTAAAATATTAAATAAAGAGTTGGAAAGCTTTTTTGCCGATAATGTAACCAGCTTTTGCAATTCTGCCGACAATTTTGACAAGGTTGTAAGCAAATTAATAGGTATTTTTGACGCTGTGTTTATAGATGAAAAAAATGCCGATTTGAAAATACATATAGAAAAAGAAATGCTTGGATTGATTGAAATGATTGTAAATATAGGAGCAAATTCAATATCTGAAAATTCTGTTTCAAAAAAATATCCTTCTTCAATTACAAGCAGCATAGAATTTATAAATGACAATTACGGCAGCAATATATCTTTAACGGACATTGCAAAAAGCGCTTATCTTACGCCGAACTATTTTCACAAGCTGTTTTTGAAAACTGTCGGAATTACGGCGCACGAGTATTTAACAAACGTACGCATAAAAAAAGCCGCATTTCTTTTGTTGTCTTCTGATTTGCCGATAGATGATATTTCTGCGCAGGTTGGATTTTCATCACAATCATATTTTACCGCCGTATTTAAAAAGCATAAAAAGCTCACACCGCTTGAATACAGAAAAAAAGGCTATTCAGACTATATAAGTTATTTGAATGTTTTATAGAATAAAAATCGAGTCAAAATTATCAAACGATTTTGACTCGATTTTTTATCTTATACTCTCATTTGCGAATTTTATCATCGCATCCATATGCAGGAATGAATCTAATTATTACAGTTAATGATGCGAATACCAATGAGAAAGCTGAATCCCGCAAAGCTTTAAGCTGATTTTTGCTGTCAGTATCTACATTAATACGCAAAATCAAAAATTGCCGTCTGTGAGTATTTTTTTCAGGCTTTCGAGAAATCTTTCGGCAATTAGCTTCATTCCGTAATCTCCGGGATGATTAAATTTGCCGTGAGCTTCATCCAGCGAACGAATATCCTCTATATTTACAAATATATCGCCGTGTTTTTCGGCGACTGCCTGCTTTTCGGCATCCAATTTAGGTCTTATGTAAAATCCTTGAGAATGCATAAATTTTACATTTCTGCCGTTGTCAAGAAAATTGCGAAGTTCATCATAACGGCTTCCGAAGGTAACTTCGGGGTTTGTTTTTTTATCATATGTTTTTGGAACGTTTGCGCCGAAAAACATTATAACCAAATCGGGTTCAAAATCTTTTGCTTCTTTATAATTTTTTTCAATGTCAAATTCAGCAAATTCACGCTCAAAATCCGCCACCTGTAAAATGCCGAACGACGCGTCGGGATAAACCTTTCTCACTTCACGTTTTATTATATTGACATAATCGTTTTCAAGTGCCGACGCCGCCATACCGCAATCGTTGAACCATTCTATTGTCGGCTTTGGGGCGTGTTTTGTAATGGAGTTTCCCACGAATAAAATTTTAGGCTTTTTTCTTATATCCCAAAATATGCATTTGGTATTCTGATTTTTTGACGGTACAATGTTTTTTTGAAAATCCGGCATTTTGAAAATCTCCTTTGAATTTTAATTTTGCACATAAAATATTGATTTTGTTAAACTATGGAAATATGTGTTTGATTTTTAATATAGCATCTTTTGACTTGCTTGTCAACACTTTAAATTTGCCGAAAATTTTTATATCCTTAAAGACCTAAAAAGTATTTTTTTGAAAGTTAACGCTGATTTAAGTTTAATAAAAAGACCAATTCGTAACTTCAAAAATTTATCTGAACGGTGTTGTGTGTGCTTGTGATTTGGTGATTTAAAGCATCTTAAAATTCCGATAAACAGGGCATTTTTTAAAAAGTGGCACATAATAAGAAAAAGGGTCACTTGTTACCGATAACCCTCTTTGATATAATAAAATCATAAAATATCATATCGTGGAGGAAAGCAATATGAAAAGAAAGAGTATAAAATTTTTAAGGTGCATAAGCGGTATGCTTATCGGTACAGCTTTTGCGGCTGCGCTTGCAGGCTGCGGTTCAAGTGTGTCTACGGGTAAAAACGGAAACGAAGGCAAAAATGAAATTTCCTGCTGGATGCCGCTTACGAGCAATATGGCGCTGTATACATCAAATTACGGCGAAACGGAGCTTGCAAAGGAGCTTGAAAAAAGAACGGGCGTAAAGGTAAATTACATACATCCGCCTCAAGGGCAGGAAAGCGAGAAATTCAGTATTTTGGTTGCGTCATCGGACCTTCCCGATATTATAGAATATAACTGGATTACATATCCGGGCGGCCCGGCAAAAGCCATTAAAGAAGGCGTTATTGTAGATATTGGCAAATATAGAGATAAAGCGGTTAACCTCTTTAAATATTTGGACGAAAACAACGACATATATAAAATGGTTACAACCGATAACAATGAAGTATTTTCTTTTCCGTTTATCCGAGGAGATAAAAGTCTTGGATATTCAACAGGTTTACTGCTCAGGGGCGATTGGCTTAAGGAGTTGAATCTTGAAATTCCGAGAACCATTGACGAGTGGGAAAAAGTGCTTTATGCATTTAAAGACAAAAAAGGTGCAAAAGCTCCGTTTTCTTCTTTAAATGTAGATTGGTTTGCAAGCGGATTTGACACAACCACAGATTATTATGTGGAGGACGGAAAAATCAA
>JALEIO010000185.1 GCA_022769845.1 Oscillospiraceae bacterium | reverse complement strand
GAGGAGCAGAAAACTGCGGTTTTGTGCTCGTCAACCGACAAGGGCGCAAAGGTTAAGCTTTATTGCTCGGCGGGATGTATAGGATGTATGCTTTGCCAAAAAAATTGCCCGAACGGTGCTGTTACGGTTACAAATAACCTTGCTTCAATAAATTCCGACCTTTGCACAAACTGCGGTGCGTGCGTAAAGGTTTGTCCGAAAAAGGTAATTTCATACAGTGTTTAGAACGTCGGATATTTTTAAATATGAGGTGTTAGTGTGAAAAAAAAGGTAATGCTGGGTATGAGCGGCGGCGTGGATTCGTCGGTTGCCGCCTATCTTTTAAAAGAGCAGGGATATGAAGTTTACGGTGTAACAATGCAGATTTGGCCGGACAAGGACGAATGTGAGGTTATACGAAACGGCGGCTGCTGCTCGCTTTCTGCCGTCGAGGACGCAAGGCGCGTTGCAAACAAGCTTGGAATTTCATATTATGTTCTGAATTTTAAAGATGTATTTGAAAAAAAGGTTATTGACTATTTTACAAATGAATATCTTCTCGGAAGAACGCCAAATCCGTGCATTGCCTGCAATAAATATGTAAAGTTTGAGGCTATGCTGGACAAGGCTATGTCTATGGGGATGGATTATGTTGCGACAGGGCATTATGCAAAGGTTGAATATGATAATGACAGCGGACGTTATATTTTAAAGCGTTCTGCCTTTGACCGCAAGGACCAGTCATATGCGCTGTATAATCTTACACAGCATCAGCTTTCAAAAATTCTTTTTCCTCTCGGCGATTATTCGAAGGAGAAAATCCGCTTAATTGCCCGTGAAATAGGGCTTTCCGTTGCGGATAAACCCGACTCTCAAGAAATTTGCTTTGTTCCCGACAACGACTATGCAAAATTTATTGAAGAAAAAACCGGAAAAATTCTTCCCGAGGGAGATTTTATAGATGAAAACGGCAAAAAAATCGGTCGTCACAAAGGAATTATTCATTATACAATCGGTCAGCGAAAGGGGCTTGGAATGACCTTTGGAAAACCAATGTTTGTGACGAATATAGACCCCAAGCACAACACTGTCACACTCGGAGAAAAAGGAAAGCAGTATAAAAATTTCGTCATAGCAAAAAATCCGAATTTCATTTCGGTTGACAATCTTTATGAGCCGACTCATCTTATGTGCAAGACACGATACAGCGCAAAGCCCGAAAAAGCGCTTGTAATGCAGGTGGACGAAAACACCGTTACAGCCGAATTTGAAAGCATAAAAAGCGCGGCTGCACCGGGTCAGGCAATAGTTTTTTATGACGGAGATATCGTAGTGGGCGGCGCAACTATAGAAAAAGTGAGGTAAAACGGTGGATACATTTTTATTTGATTTTGACGGTGTATTGGTAGATTCTATGACAATGTGGGCAGATACCATTATAAAGCTTCTTAACGAAAACAACGTAAAATATCCCGAAAATTTAATAGAAATTATTACGCCGCTCGGAAACGGCAAGACGGCGGATTATCTTGTTTCAATAGGTCTTAATATGACGCCGAATGAAATTTTAAAACATATCGGAGATGTTGCGGTAAAGGAGTATACATTCAATATTCCCGCGAAGCCCGGCGTTGAAAATGCGTTAAAAATTCTCAAAGAAAAGGGATTTTGCTTAAATGTTCTTACTGCAAGCTCGCACCCTGTTGTCGATATGTGTTTAAAGCGTCTTAATCTTTATGATTATTTTGACAACGTTTGGTCGTGCGATGATTTCGGTATGCCTAAAACCAATCCCGAAGTTTACAAATCGGCGGCTAAAAGGCTTGGTAAAAAATGCGAAAACTGCATTGTGTTTGATGATAATCTCGGTGCGGTTACAACTGCAAAAAAAGCCGGTATGAAGGTTGTGGGCGTATATGACGAAACCTCGAAACAATATGAAGAGCAAATGCGCGAAACCGCTGATTTTTATGTATATTCACTCGAAGAAGCAACAGATGTTTTAAAAGGTGTCATAAATTATTGACACCTTTTATTTTATGTGATAAAATAAAATAGATTATCTGCATTTGTAATTTAATGCTGAAAAGAGGGTAAAGTATAATGGCAAGAATTTGCAGCTTTTGCAAAAGAGAAGTAAATAATGACGTTTGCTGCAATTACTGCGGCACTCCGCTCATTTTTTCCGAAGATAAAAAAGCGGAAAATTCGTCTGAAAATAAAGAGCAAGTTGAAAATAATATTGAAAGCATAAATCTTTCTGCTGACAAGATTAGCGAGGAAGAAAAGCGCATAGAAATAAAAAGCGGTATTGAGGCGCTTTACAATCAAAGCAAGCATCTGCGCGACAACCGAAGCGACAGTATTTTTAATGAAGAAAACGGTTTAGATGACAAAAATTTGCGCGATAATGCCGATGATATTAAAATTAATATTTACAATTCCGAGATAGCAGAGGAAAATGATTTTTCAAAGGGCGAAACAAGAGTTATCAGCAAAGAAGATATAGAAGCAATTAAGCGTGCGGTTGATGAAAGAAAAAATGCAAATCACGCTTCTTCTGAAACGGAAGACGTGAAAGATGAAGAATTATCAGATGATGAAGAAAATATAAGTGATTTAAGTGCCGAAAATGGCGCAGACGGCGAAAAAGACGAAAATATCCAAGCTGCAATAGATTGTGAAACGTCGGAAAACGACGAAAATAACGATGACGATGAAATGCCGGTGTATGTTAGACATACAACAACATCGGACGCGAACTTTAATGTTCGAAAGGAAGTAACCAAATTGACAAAATTCTTAAAATGGGTTTTGGGACTAATGTTTCTTGCAGGGCTTGTATGCTTATTTTTCCCTGCGCTTAATCCTACCGACGCATTGGACACTCTGTCGTTTTCAATAGTTGACGCAGTGCTGCTTATAACAACGTTTGCAGGTATGTGCTTTGCGTTTTTTGAAAAAAACGGAATACGAAAATTTATTTACGGAATTATGTTTTCGGTTGTGTTTTTTGCGGTGTATATTATTTTTGCACGCCCCATTCCTCCGAAAAATATGAAAGAATTATGCACGGTTTTATACCTTGCAATTATGCTTGTCGTATCGGTTTCGGGACACATATCATCGGGCGGCACCAAGCTTGAAAAATTGCAGGTTTGGTTTGACACATTTTCTTATCTTGCACTTGTTGCAGATGTTTTTGTGATTTCACTTGTTGGTATGCTGTGGATTTTTATGCCTAAGGAGATGAGTCTGTCAATGCAGCCTTATCTTATTTCGGTTGGCGCAATATGTCTGTTTGCGCTTATCGGCATTGTACTTATGATGAAACGCAAAATTGCGGGGGCAAATATGTATCTTTTGTCGGCAATTGCAACAATTATTGTGTCAATGCTGGCGTATAACAAAATTATAAATACAATCGGCTACTACAGCAGTGTTATTTCGCTTATGAATGTTATAGGCAGCGGTTATGCAAAATTTATTGCGCTGTGCGTGATTTACCCGATTTTTATGTATTCGGCGCTTGTTTTTATAAACAAGAAAACTGAAGAAGCATAAATATAGTAAT
This sequence comes from Oscillospiraceae bacterium, assembly GCA_022769845.1. Classification (GTDB taxonomy): domain Bacteria; phylum Bacillota; class Clostridia; order UMGS1810; family UMGS1810; genus Qingrenia. The sequence continues at coordinate 6,574 of JALEIO010000185.1, read as the reverse complement.
AATGCCGCAGATTAGGAGGGTGACGCTATGAACAAAAGGTTTTTACGCTACTTTTCAATATTTATGTGCGAGGCTTATTTTGTGTGCCTGTTTTTGCCGATTAGGCTTACTGTTTTCGGCAAAACTGTGCTGGGGATGAATTTTCTTTTCATACCGCTTATGGGCGGCGAAATACCGGAAACCTTTGTTTTGTCGCTCGCTATGGCGGCTGTGCCGTTTTTCACCTTTGTTTGCTCGCTTGCAAAACGTCCGCCGAGTTTCACATCTTACATAAGCTTTATACTTTTCTTTCTGCTTGGCGCTTTTTTTGTATGTTCGCTTGCGTTGGGTTTCGGCGAAGGTTTCGGACTTGCGGTTTGTGCGGCAGAATCGGTAATACTCTGCATTTTAAGCGTAATTAAAATTTTTATATGTGACGATGATGATGTTAATGCTGAAAACGAAAAAATAATAAACGAATTTATAAAAGTTAAGCAATCTGTTGAAAACAACAGAACACAAAGTGCGGTAAAAACAGAAAAATGCCCGTTTTGCGGACGAGTTTTATATGGCGGTGAACAGTGCGACTGCATGCATATGGAAACGACAAAAAAATAACGTTAAAAAATAATGTGTTGGAAAGGACGCTCGAAAATGAACATTCTTGCAATAGGTGACATAGTCGGAAATTTCGGCGTTGACTATACAGCGGCAAAAATTGAGAAAATAATTAGCGGGCATAATATTGATTTTGTTATAGCAAATGGCGAAAATACAGCGGTGGGAAACGGCATAACAAAGGATATTGCACAAAAGCTTTTTTCACTTGGCATTGATGTTATAACACTTGGAAATCACGCCTTTTCAAAAAAGGACGTTGTAAATCTTCTGCTTAATATGAGCGTTATAAGACCGATAAATTATCCCGAACGCACGGTGGGCGAGGGGTGCGTTGTAAAGCAAAAAAACGGCAAAAAAATTGCGGTTATAAATGCAATGGGACGGTTCAATTTGTTAAATATCGACTGTCCGTTTAGGGCTTGTATGCGAAAAATAAGGCAGATTAAAGATGAATGTGATATAATAATTGTAGATTTTCACGCAGAGGCAACAAGCGAAAAAGCTGCGCTGGCAAATTATCTTGATTCATTTGCAACCGTTGTTTACGGTACACACACTCACGTTCAGACAGCGGACGAAAGAATACTTCCCGGCGGTACGGGATTTATAACCGACATTGGTATGACAGGCGTTGTGGATTCTATTCTCGGAGTGAAAAAGGATATTATCATAAGACGATTTATGACGCAAATGCCTGAAAGATTTTCTTTGGCTGATGGAAAATGCCAGCTGTGCGGTGCGATTTTTAAGATTGATGACAATAACAATAAATGCTATGAAATTATAAGAATAAGGGAATAAAGGAAAGGTAACAAATGCTGAAAATTATAAAAAAATTTATATGCCTTGTCCTGATTTTTGCTGTTTCGGCAGCTTTTTCCTCCTGCAAAAAGGAGACGGCTAAAATTCCTGCCGCAGACGGTGAAAAAATTGTTTACGGACAAAATATAAATCTTTTTTCATATTATCCCGACACTCTCAATCCGTTTCTTACAAACATTAAAGAAAATTACGATATTCTGACTCTTATATACGAGCCTCTTTTTGCAGTGCGCGACAACGGCGAAGCGGTGCCTTGCCTTGCAGCCGGTTATGAGGTTTTGAATAACGGATTGAAGGTTGTTGTAAATCTTCGCGAAAACGTTAAATTTCAAAGCGGTGCGGACTTTGGCGCGGATGATGTTATATTTACGCTGAAATATATCGCGGAATATGCTCCGTCTTTTTTGTATGTTTTTGATAATATCCAAAGCTATTCAAAGGACGGCTTATCGGTTGTTTTTAATTTAAAATCACCGCAGTTTAATTTTGTTTCGTGTCTTGATTTTCCGATTGTCAGTAGGACTACAAACATTCAAAGCTTTAACGGCGATTCAAAATTTTTACCAAACGGCTGCGGCGCATTTTCGCTTGATGCATCATCTTTTAAACAAAAAGAAATGCGTCTTGTAAAAAACGAGAGCTACTATAAAAATGATTATCCTTATGCAGGAAGTATTTGCGTAAAATTTTTGAAAGATGAGTCTGTTGCGGTCAGCGCTTTTAACAGCAACGAAATTTCCGCCTTAACCTCCGATGAATTTATGTGGGGGGACGTAGCGTTTACAAATGAGTACAGCTCAATAGAATACGGTGGAGAGTGGTTTTATTTTCTCGCATTCAACTACGATAACGAAATGCTGTGCGATGAAAATGTTCGACGTATGATACTTTCTGTGATTGATAAAGAGGATTTGGTGCAGAAGGTGTTTCAGTCACACGCTTATCCGACAAACAGCATTATAAATCCGATGTATTATTACGGCAAAATTTATAGCAGTAAGTTTGATTTGGATAATGCCGCGGATTATGCCAAAAACGCGTCTTTTACCGATAAGGATAAAAACGGAATTTACGAAAAAATCACCGAAGACGTAACATATTTGCTGTCGTTTGACGTTCTTGTTAACGGTGATGACGATAAGCTTTTGAAAATTGCCGACTTTTTATCCGAAAGTGCAAAAAAGGCAAAAATGCGGTTTAATATCATTGCTCTTTCCGGGGACGATTATTTAAACGCAGTAAACGAAAAAAGCTATGATATTTTGATTACAAAAGAAAAAATAGGTGTCGGCGAAAATTTGGCGTCCAAGATTGATTTTAATGCTAAATACATTGTTCCGTATGAGATATATGAAAAGCTTTCAGCCGTGCTTAACGAAATAAACGACAAAAATATCAACGAAAAGGTGCGAGAATTTGACGATTTGTATATCTCACTTGCGCCGTGCGTTGCAATTTGCTATGATTCATCGGCAATGCTCAATCATTACAGCTTAAGAAATATGACGGCGTGGCAAAAAGACAGATACAGAGGAATTTTGGAAAGCTTTATAAAATATTAAAGGATTTTTATATGATAAAGATAAAAGAAGCGATTGTTGTCGAAGGCGTTTACGATAAAGTAAAGCTTACAAACCTTTTTGACACAATGATTGTGCCGACGGGCGGATTTGATATTTTTAAAAATAAAAACACGCAGAATCTTATAAAAAAGCTTGCCGTCTCAAGAGGGATTATTGTTTTTACCGACTGCGACAGGGCAGGCTTTGTAATACGCAGTTTCATAAAAAATATAGTTAAAAACGGTGTTGTAAAGCATGCGTATATTCCTGAAATAGCGGGAAAGGAAAAACGTAAAAAAGCTCCGTCAAAAGAGGGATTTTTAGGCGTTGAGGGCATTGATGACGATATTATAACTGCGGCAATTAAAAAATGCAGCACCGAAAAGACTGATAAAAAAAAGCGTCTTATCACTAAAGCCGACCTTTTTGCAGATGGATTAAGCGGCGGCGAAAACAGCTACAAGTATCGGAAAGTGCTTACAAACGAACTGGATTTGCCGCATAGAATTTCAACAAATATGTTGATTGATGTTATTAACAGTTTGTATGATTATGATGAATACAAGGCGCAAATTGAGCGTATAAGGGGGCGGAAAAGCAATGAAAATTGTTGAAGAAGATAAAAAGCTTGTTTTAACCGAGGTGTGTGATTTTAATCCCGTTCACACCTTTATGTGTGGACAGTGTTTCAGGTGGGATCAAGAAAACGACGGATTTTTGGGGATTGCAAAAGGAAAAGCGGTTTTTGTAAAAAGCATTTCCGACACACAAGTTGAAATTTATAATGCCACAAAGGCTGATTTTGATGAAATATGGCAGGATTATTTTGATTTTAGCACCGATTACGGCAAAATCAAAAAGGCGCTGTCGGGTGATGATAACCTAAAAAAAGCAATAGAATTTGGCAGCGGAATACGCATTTTAAATCAAGACCCGTTTGAGTGTTTGATTTCGTTTATTATTTCGACACAAAATTCCATTCCGAGAATTAAAAAAATTATTGCGAAAATGTCGGAGCTTTTCGGCGAAGAAATAACATATAACGGAAAAAAATATTATGCTTTTCCGACGTGCGATACTCTATGCAAGCTTTCAGAAGGTGATTTAGCACCGCTTAAAGTGGGATATCGCGCATCGTACATATTGGACGCGGCAAAAAAGGTTAAAAGCGGTGAGGTGGATATTTACAATCTTTATAAGCTTGATACCTTATCTGCACGAAACGAACTTTTGAAGATAAAGGGCGTCGGTCCAAAGGTTGCCGACTGCATACTGCTGTTTTCGTTAAAAAAGCACGAAGCGTTTCCGATAGACGTGTGGATTGGACGAATTATGCGCTTGCTTTATCTTGATGAAAACGCTTCGATGAAAGATATTTTAAAATACAGCAGCGAAAATTTTTCGTCATTTGCAGGCTTTGCACAGCAGTATTTGTTTTATTATGCAAGAGAAAATAAACTCATAGGTTAGCGGAGTGAAAAAATGATTACAAATTTGAAAAGAACAATAATTTATATATGCCCTGTATGCGGAAAATTAAAAAAATTCAATATAAATATTTTTGATTTTTCGGGCGGCGGTACGTTATATTTAAAATGCGGCTGCGGTAACTCTTTTATAAAAATTACAGTAGGTAAGAATAAGAATTATGTTATCGGCGCGCCGTGCGCCGTGTGCAGCGAGGAACATATGTTTGAAATAGGCGCAAAGGTTTTTTGGAACGCACCACAGATTGTTTTCGGCTGCCCGAATATGGAGTTTGATATTTTGTACGGCGGCAATAAGACGGAAATGGATGTTCTGTGTGACGAGATTTCAAAAAACAAACCAGTGATAGCGGGAGAATATTTTTTTGAAAATTTGTTTCTTTCCGATGTGCTTAAAGAGGTTGATTTATGCATAAAAAAGAAAAAGGCTAAATGCAGCTGCGGCAGAAATAAAATTATTAAAAATTTATATATTGACCGTATAGAGCTTGTATGCGAAAATTGCGGCAGTAAAAAGATAATTGACGCAGTGTGCGAAAATGACGTGAAAAATGTCGCCAAGGCTGCTAAAGGCAGCGGAATAGTGATAAAAGGTGACGCAGAAAAGAAAATACATTGATACATAAAAATTTTAGTTAAAAACGCATTTTTCACTTTGTTTTAAATGAAAAATGCGTTTAAAAATTAAAAAGAATATTTTTTTCTGAAAATGAGACAAAACCCCTTGACAAATGATTTAAAATAGTATATAATACCAAAGGTATCGGGGTGTAGCGCAGCTGGTAGCGCACATGACTGGGGGTCATGGGGCCGCAGGTTCAAGTCCTGTCACTCCGACCAAATTTATTTTCCGCATAACAATGGTTTTTCTCCACTGTTATGCGGAATTTTTATATTTTGCTATTTCTCAAAAACACCCATTCAACCGCACAAAAGACACAAAACAATTTCAATCACACCAATGTCTACGCTGAAAACATCTATGTCAATTCGTCCCTATTAAACGTCGTTTTGTCACAAAATGCTTGATAATGCCCGAAAAAGCATTATAATACAAATTAGAAAGTTTTATTCTTGAAAAGAACCAAGTAAACAGCATTACATATGAAAGGGTCGGTTATAATTATGAAACCAACAATGCTCCTTGACGCATGCGGCTTAAACAGTGCCAATGAATATTGGGCACAGAAAGGATCGGTTCAGTATAGCCAAAGACTGAACCTTATGAAAAATCTGGATTATTCTGCTGAAAACGGTAACTCAACAGGCTCACTGCCCGACACTAAAGACTATGACATAGGAAAGCTTTCCGCTTCCACTGTGTTAAACCCAAATAACTATTATCACAGCGGATATTTTCAGAGTATGAACTGGGATGATTGGGCTTGTAAGTTTTGTCAGATTGCGGGAGACTGCGTGGATATCAACACCGAAAATCCTGCTGTGGCAAAATACCTTGTAGAGGCTTGCAGAATGTATGTGGAGGCGGGGGTAGACGCTTTTGTTATAAGAGATGCACGTCATATAGACCGACTGTCTCTCAATATGCAATTCATAGAGCAAATAAAAGACCTATTTATAGCAAAGGGAAAGGACCCGGCAGTATTTTTAGATGTAGTCACAAGATATTCGGATGTATGGTACAGAGAAACGGCAACAGAGTCAACACCATATTATACATGGTAAGAGAGCAATTCAAAGTGGGCTGACCAATGGAGTTGGGAAACTTCTGCGGAAGCTATCAATAACAATATGAATCTTGTTTTCGACCATACAATGGAAGAAGCCAACATATCAGATGAACCTACGAGCGACAATGCGCAGCTGGACGGTATTACATATCACAAGCCTGATCGCAGTAAGGCAGGCGCAAACGTTAATGATTTTACCATGCATCGTAACTTTGGCAATGCATCAACAGCATATTCCGGTGCAGTGGCAGGCGACCAGTATTTTAACGATTCCACATGGAATATCACGTTTGTGGATTCTTATGACTATTCACCTGAAACCCCTGATGAAAAAGTAGGATTTTCCGGCGGAACGGAAACATGGGCAGAAAACCTTTGTCTTATGTTTACCTTCCGAGGTATTCCGAGAGTT
>JALEIO010000155.1 GCA_022769845.1 Oscillospiraceae bacterium | reverse complement strand
CACACTCGTTTCCGGTTGCGGTGGACGATTATAAATTTTATAAGCACAATATTAAGCTTATAAAGAAAAATCTTTTGGATGTTGCAAATAACGTTGTAAGACACAATTATAACGTTTTGGCTGACACGCTTGCAGTTCTTTTTTATCAGATAAAAAACGGCGGCGAAATTTTATGAAATATTACTTGTAACGGAGTGATTTAATGTCATTTTCTGCTGAAGTAAAAAAAGAAGCACTGGGTGCGAAAATAACAAAACTATGTTGTCAAAGAGCTTTTTTTCTTGCTTGTTTTGCCTTTGGCGGTCGTCTTTCGGGCAAGGGTGATACGCGAAAAATGTGTATCGGCACGGAAAGCAGCAATTTTGCAAAAATTATTGCAGGCATTGTGAAAAAACTCTATGGAATAGATAGTGAGGTTTTGGAGAAAAGTAAAAACAATAACGCCTTTTTTGACATAAACATTTGCGGCGAAGAAAATATTTTGAAAATTTTAAGAGATTTGAAGCTTGCCGAAAACAGTTCGACAGAGCTTATAAACGTAAGAATAAGCGACGATATTATGGAAAAATCCTGTTGCCGAAAAGCGTTTATAAAGGGTGCATTTTTGATGTGCGGCACCATTATTGACCCCGAAAAAAGGTATCATCTTGAATTTGTCACGCCGCACTGCATTTTGAGTGAGAATTTTTTTGACCTGTTGCTCTTGGAAAATTTAAACGCAAAGCGTATTGTAAGAAAATCAAACTATGTTCTTTATTTTAAACAGGGCAATGATATAGCTGATATTTTAGGCATCTGCGGCAGTGTGACTCATCTTATGGAGTTTCACAACATACGCATTTTAAAAGATATGCGCAACAATGTAAACCGCATTGTAAACTGCGAAAACGCAAATATGGACAAGACTCTTGACGCGTCCATTCGTCAAAGCGAGTGCATTAAATTCCTTGAAAGCAGCGGCAATCTCGATTCTCTTTCGCCTGCTCTTAAGGAAATTGCATATCTTCGGCTTGAAAATACCGATTTAAGCTTAAGCGAGCTGGGAAGGCTTATCACGCCTCAGCTTTCGCGCTCCGGTGTAAACCATCGTTTAAAAAAGCTCTGTGACATAGCGGACAAGTTAAAAGCTGAAAGGAACGAATAAGAAAAATGTTTACGCATCTGCACCTTCATACGCAATACAGTCTTCTGGACGGCGCAGCGAAAATTGACGCTGTTATAAAAAAAGCTGCCGAAGATAATATGAGCGCCGTTGCAATTACCGACCACGGCGTTATGTTTGGTGCGGTTGATTTTTATCTTAAAGCAAAGGAGCTTGGCATAAAACCGATAATCGGCTGCGAGGTTTATACTGCGCCGCAATCGAGAAAATCAAAAATTTACGGTATTGACAACAAATACGGGCATCTTGTGCTGCTTGCAAAAAACAATACCGGTTATGTTAATCTTATGAAAATCTGTTCTTTGGGGTTTACAGAAGGTTATTACTACAAGCCGAGAGTGGATTTTGAGGTTTTGGAAAAATACAGCGAAGGTATAATCGCTTTAAGCGCCTGCCTTTTCGGAAATGTCAACTCCGCGCTTTTATCGGGCGATAAAGATAAAGCGCAGGAATATGCTCTGCATTTTAAAAAAATATTCAAAGACGATTTTTATCTTGAAATACAAAATCACGGCTTGGAGGACGAAAAAAGTCTTATTCCTATGGTTGCCGATTTATCGAAAAAGCTTGGAATAAAGCTTGTTGCAACAAACGATGTGCATTATGTGAACAAAGAGGACGCTGATTTTCACGATGTGCTTTTGTGTATTCAGACGGGCAAAAAAATTGACGATGACGACCGAATGAAATTTTCAAACGATGAGTTTTATTTCAAAACGCAAAGTGAAATGGAAAAACTGTTTGAGGATTATCCCGAGGCGATAAAAAGCACTGAAGAAATTACCGAAAAATGCAATGTTACCATTGATTTTGACAAAATATATCTTCCAAAATTAAAGCTTCCGAACAACGTTTCTTCAGAAGAATATCTGCGTACTTTGTGCGAAAATGCACTTTGCAAGCGTTACGATATTATTACCGAGGAAATAACAAAACGTCTTGAAAAAGAGCTCAACACCATAATTTCTATGGGATTTGCCGACTACTTTCTTATTGTGCGCGATTATGTTTCTTACGCAAAACGAAATGGTATTTCGGTAGGGCCGGGCAGGGGCTCTGCGGCGGGAAGCATTGTTTCATATCTTCTTGAAATTACTGATATTGACCCGATAAAATACGGACTTTTGTTTGAACGCTTTTTAAATCCGGAAAGGGTGAGTATGCCGGATATTGACATAGATTTTTGCTATGTGCGCCGCGACGAAGTTATTGAATATATGGTAAAAAAGTACGGCAGAGATTACGTTGCGCAGATTGCGGCTTTTGATACAATGCTTGCGCGCGGCTCAATCCGTGATGTCGGGCGCGTGCTGGATTTGCCCATTCCGTTTGTGGACAAAATTGCAAAAATGATTCCGCACACTTTGGGTATGACCATTGACGCGGCTATGGAGGAAAACAGTGAGCTTAAAAAAATATATACATCAGATAATCGTGCACGAAGGCTTATTGATATGGCAAAAAAAATCGAGGGCTTGCCGAAAAACGTTTCACGCCACGCGGCGGGGCTGATTGTTACCGATAAAAAGCTTTACAACTGCGTTCCGCTCATTGACGGAGATATTGCGTACAAATCGCAGTATCATATGAAGGTTCTGGAAAAAATCGGCGTTGTTAAAATGGATTTTTTGGGACTTAGAAACCTTACCATCATAAATGACGCGGTAAATCTTATCCACAAGAATTTTGATGAAAATTTTACGATTGAAAATATAGATTACGAGGATGAAAAAGTTTACAAAATGCTTTCTGACGGTGATACGTCAGGCGTTTTTCAGCTTGAAAGCCAAGGTATGACTGCGTTTTTGAAAACGCTTAAGCCAAAGAATTTTGAAGATATAATTGCAGGCTTGTCATTATACCGTCCCGCAACTGCTAAAATTCAAATTCCGCTTTTTTTGAAAAATAGAAACGGCGGTAAAATAACCTATAAGCATCCGCTTTTGGAAGATATTTTAAAGCCTACTTACGGTTCGATTGTGTATCAGGAGCAGGCAATGCAGATTTTCCGCGCTCTTGCAGGATATTCGCTGGGCAGAGCCGACCTTGTACGCCGTGCAATGGCAAAGAAAAATCATGCGGCGCTTGAGGCTGAAAAAAACGTGTTTTTGCACGGACTTAAGGATGAGAACGGAAATGTTGTCATAAAAGGCACTCTTGCAAACGGAATTTCAAAAGAACTGTCGGAGGAAATTTTTGCAGAGCTTGCCGAGTTTTCAAAGTATGCTTTTAACAAATCGCACGCGGCGGCATATGCAAAAATTGTATATCAGACGGCGTATTTGAAATATTACTACCGCGCAATTTATCTTGTAGCGCTGCTGAAAAACAGTTCTGCGGCAAAACAGGCTGAATATATTGAGGATTACAAAAAATACGGAATAAAAATTCTTCCGCCCGACATAAATGAGAGCAATGCGGATTTTACCGTAACCGGAAACAGTGTTCGTTTCGGCTTGTCCTCCATAAAAAACGTCGGCGGCATATTTGCGGAGGAAATTGAGAAAAAGCGCACAAGAAAATTTTGCTCGTTTACCGATTTTTGTTTTGTTATGTGGGAGGATTTGAATAAAAAATCGGTTGAAAATCTTATAAAAAGCGGCGCGTTTGACAGTATAAATACAAACAGGCGCCAGCTTTTGATAAACTGCGGCTCTGCCGTTGAAAATGCGGTTAAAAACGGCAAAAGCACTGCACTCGGTCAGTTTAATATGTTTGACAATATGCACGGAGAAACGATAAGAAACGATAATTTTGCGCCCGAAGCGGATTTTTCTTTGTCGGACAAGCTTTTGTTTGAAAAAGAGCTTGCGGGAATTTATTTTTCAGGCCATCCGCTTGATAAATACCGTGAAAAATTTTTATCGCTCGGCTGCATTCCGATTGGTGACATTACAGAGGATAAATTTTCGGACGGTCAGAGCGTTCGGGTGGGCGTTATGATTTTGAAGGTTACAAAAAAGAAAACCTCAAAAGGCGGTGTTATGGCGGTTATAGAGGCGGAGGATTTTATATCCTCGTGCGAGTTTGTAGCTTTTCCGAATATTTTAGAGCGGTTTTCGCAAAATATTGCTGTCGGAAAAATTCTTGTTATCGACGCCTCGGTTTCGTTTGACTATAACGACAATTTAAGTCTTATAATTAAAAATATTTTTGACGCAGATATGTGCGACTATTCTTCGGATAAAACGGTATATATAAAAATAAAGAATGAAGACTTTTTTGAAAAAGTAAAAAATCTTGCAAAAAGATATCACGGCAGTTCAAAGCTTGCGGTTTTTGTTGAGAATAAAAATATGGTTTACAACGCAAACAGCAGCCAGTTTATAAGAATTTGCGACGATTTTTTAAATGACGCAAAAGAAATTTTCGGAAAAGATAACGTAAAAATAAAATAGTTGTTGATTTTTTTTAGAAAATGTTGTAAAATTATAGAATAGATTTTAGATTGGAGATTTATTGAAAATGGATAATTCAGATTATGTTGTCATAAAAGCGCTTGAGGACGGTGTAAGTATTACCGGTCTTACAAGCGGACGCGATACAAAATTTCATCATACCGAAATGCTTTCGGCAGGCGAAGTTTTTATTGCCCAGTTTACCGATGTTACTTCTGCTATGAAAATTAAAGGCAACGCCGTAATTTACACCAAGCACGGCGAGGTTACAACACGATAAAAAATATGATGTTTACTACAGTTTGAAAGGAAATGATAGCAATGAAAGAAATTAAAACAATAGGTGTGCTTACATCAGGCGGCGACGCTCCCGGTATGAATGCGGCAATAAGAGCCGTTGCAAGGGGCGCAATGGGTTACGGAATGAAAGTTATGGGTATAAGACGCGGTTATCACGGTCTTTTAAGGGGCGAAATTGAAGAGCTCAATTCACGCTCGGTTTCTGATATTCTTCAAAGAGGCGGTACTTTTTTGCAGACTGCTCGAAGCAAAAGCTTTGCTACCGAAGAAGGTATAAAAAAAGCGGTTGAGGTCGCAAGAATTTTCGGTATTGACGCGCTTGTTGTTATAGGCGGCGACGGTTCGTACAAGGGTGCGAGAGCTTTGGCAAACAGCGGACTTCCGACTATCGGAATACCGGGAACTATTGATAACGATATCGGATGTACCGATTATACAATCGGCTATGATACGGCGCTTAATACTGCTATGCAGGCAATAGACAAAATAAGAGATACCGCTTCCAGCCACGAAAGATGTTCGGTTGTTGAGGTTATGGGCAGAAACGCAGGCTACATTCCCGTAAACCTTGCTGTTGCAAACGGTGCGGAGGCTGTTATTATTCCCGAAGCTCCGTATGATTTGGATGAAATCAAGAAAACTATTATAGAAGGCAGAAACAGAGGCAAATCGCATTATATAGTTGTTGTTTCAGAAGGTGTGGGCGAAACCTTTGAGCTTTGCAAAACTATTGAAGAAGCAACGGGCGTTGAAACGCGCGCAACCGTTCTCGGTTATGTTCAGCGCGGCGGAAGTCCTACGCTTATCGACAGAGTTACCGCAACAAAAATGGGCAGCTATGCTGCTGACCTTTTGGCACAGGGCACTGTTAACCGCATTATTGCTCAAAGAGATTCTAAAATTATAGATATTGAAATCAATGAAGCGATTGAAATGACAAAGAAAATTGAGCCGGAAATGCTTGATTTGGTTAAAAAAATGTCGATTTAATAGAGTTTAAGGTGGAGATTTTTTGACGATACCTAATATTATTACGACCGTAAGGTTTTTGCTTGTCCCCGTTTATCCTGTCGTGTATTTTTCAAGCTTTAAAAACGCGCAGCTTGCCGCTATTTGTATTTTTGTGTTTGCAATGCTGCTTGACGTTGCGGACGGGTTTATTGCAAGAAAATTCAATATGATTACCGCATTGGGAAAAATGCTCGACCCTGCGGCGGACAAGTGTATGGTTATAACCGTTGTGGCAACCCTTGTTGCGGCAAAACGGTTAAGCCATTGGTTTTTGTATTTTGTGCTGATAAAAGAGCTTATTATGATTTTTTCCGGAAGCTTTATTTATAAAAAAGAAAAAATCATAATTCCGTCAAATTTTTTCGGCAAATTTGCAACTTTTTTAACGTTTTGGCTATTGGTGGACGCAATGTGCTTTGAAAAATATATAGACATTTTTTCGATTATTGTGGTAATTTCAATGGCTTGTGCGTTTATAACCTATTGCATAAGCTTTGTTGTAGTTAAAACAAATCAGATATCTCAGAATACAGTTAATTCACATAAAAACACAGGAGTTTAGTTTATGAAAATTTTAGCTTTTTTTCTTGTTATAATAGGTGCTTTTGTGTGCTACGGCTCAAAAATGATTGTTGAAAATATTATAAAAAAGGACGATACGGATAAAAAATATACAGGTATGGTCAAACTTACAGGATTTGTTCTGGCGCTTGTCGGAGCAATAATTGTTTTTAAATTAGGTTAAAAGCTGGTTTAGGAGGATTTTTTAACGTGAAGGAAATTGAAAAAATATACAATCCGAAAGATGTTGAGGACAGAATTTACTCAAACTGGGTTGATAAAAAATATTTCAGCGCAAAGGCAGACCCTGATAAAAAGCCTTTTACAATAGTTATTCCACCCCCGAATGTAACAGGTCAGCTACATATGGGGCACGCACTTGACGAGACTCTTCAGGATATACTGATAAGGTACAAGCGTATGATGGGATATTCCGCGCTTTGGATTCCCGGCACCGACCACGCGGGTATTGCAACGCAGATTAAGGTTGAGGAAACGCTTAGAAACGAGCAGGGACTTACCCGTTATGACCTTGGCAGAGAAAAGTTTTTGGAAAAGGTTTGGGACTGGAAAAAATTATACGGCTCGCGGATTATAAATCAGCTTAAAAAGCTCGGCTCGTCCTGCGACTGGGACAGAGAACGTTTTACAATGGATGAAGGTTGTTCAAAAGCAGTTCGCGAGGTTTTTGTCAATCTTTACAATAAAGGTCTTATTTATCAGGGCTCAAGAATTATTAACTGGTGCCCGCACTGCACAACCGCTCTCTCAGACGCAGAGGTTGAATACACAGAGCAGGACGGTCATTTCTGGCATATTAAATATCCTGTAAAGGATAGCAATGAATATGTTATAATTGCCACAACTCGTCCGGAAACACTTTTGGGCGATACTGCGGTTGCGGTTCATCCTGACGATGAAAGATATAAAAATCTTGTCGGAAAAATGCTCATTCTGCCGCTTGTTAACCGTGAAATTCCCGTTATTGCCGACGAATATGTTGATAAGGATTTCGGTACCGGCGCGGTAAAAATTACTCCTGCGCACGACCCGAATGATTTTGAGGTAGGTTTAAGGCATAATCTCGAGCAGATTAAAGTGTTGAACGATGACGCAACCATTAATTCATACGGCGGAAAATATGAGGGAATGGACCGTTACGAAGCGCGCAAGGCAATGGTTGACGATTTGGACAAGCTCGGACTTTTGGTTAAGGTTGAGGAGCACAAACACAATGTAGGGCAGTGCTACCGATGCTCGACAACGGTTGAGCCTATTACCTCAAAGCAGTGGTTTGTAAAAATGAAGCCGCTGGCAAAAGAAGCTATAAGAGTTGTTAAGGACAAAGAGGTTAAATTTGTTCCCGAAAGCTTTTCAAAGATATATCTTAACTGGATGGAAAATATTCACGACTGGTGCATTTCACGTCAGCTTTGGTGGGGACACAGAATACCTGCGTTTTACTGTGATAAATGCGGCGAAACGGTGGTTTCAAAAACAGATGTTGATACTTGTCCCAAGTGCGGCGGTCATTTAAGGCAGGACGAGGATGTTCTGGACACTTGGTTCAGTTCAGCCCTCTGGCCGTTTTCAACACTCGGCTGGCCTGATAAAACCGAGGATTTGGAATATTTCTATCCCACAAGTGTGCTTGTTACGGGCTATGACATAATCTTTTTCTGGGTTGCACGAATGATTTTCTCGGCGTGCGAGCATACCGGCAAGCCGCCGTTTGAACACGTTTTCATTCACGGCATTGTTCGTGACAGTCAGGGCAGAAAAATGTCTAAATCGCTCGGCAACGGCATTGACCCGTTAAAGGTTATTGAAAAATACGGCGCAGACGCATTGCGGTTTACGCTTGCTACGGGTAATTCGCCCGGAAACGATATGCGCTATTATGAGTCGCGCGTTGAGGCAAGCAGAAACTTTGCAAACAAAATTTGGAATGCGTCAAGGTTTTTGCTTATGAATATCAGCATAGACAAAATTGAGCTTCCGAGCCTTGAAAACCTCAAAATTGAGGATAAATGGATTTTAAACAAGTATAACCGTCTTGTAAAAGAGGTATCGGCAAATCTTGAAAAATTTGAGCTTGGAGTTGCGGCGTCAAAGCTTTATGATTTTATTTGGGATGATTACTGCGACTGGTATATTGAACTTGTAAAACCGCGTCTTTACGAAAAGGACGGCGTAGGCTACGAAACGGCTCAAAGTGTACTTGCATATGTTCTTTTAAATACGCTAAAGCTTTTGCACCCGTTTATGCCGTTTATTACCGAAGAAATATTTACGCATCTTCCGACGGGCGAAGAAAGCATTATGATTTCAAAATGGCCCGAGGTGGATTCTGCTCTTTCGTTTGACAAGGAAGAAGAGCAAATGGAAAATATTATGGAGGCTATAAAGAGCATACGAAACGTAAGAACAAAAATGAATGTTGTGCCGTCAAGAAAAGCGAAGGTGTTTATCGTTACCGATTCACCGGAAATTTTCAAAGGCAGCGAGGTGTTCTTTGAAAAGCTTGCTTCCAGCCTTGAAACGGTTATTGTATCCACCGAGGAGGGTATTCCTGAAAACGCCGTTACAACAGTTGTGGACAATGCAAAAATCTTTATTCCTTTTGGAGATTTGGTTGATATTGCAGCAGAAAAAGAGCGTTTGACAAAGGAAAAAGAGCATCTTATCTCGGAAATAAAGCGCGTTGAAGGAAAGCTTAACAATGCAGGATTTGTTGCAAAAGCTCCTCAAAAGGTTGTGGACGAGGAAAGAGCAAAGGGTGAAAAGTACAAGGAAATGCTTGAAAAGGTTGAAGAAAGCCTTAAAAATTTAGAATAAGCAAATCGGGGCGGATTTTCCGCCCTTTTGATTTTTGGAGCAAAAAATGACAAATGCAGAAAAATATATTCATTCATTAAATAAATTCGGCAAAAAATCAGGTCTTGACAATATAACAAGGCTGCTTAATGAATTGGGAAATCCGCAGGATAAGCTAAAATTTGTGCATATTGCAGGTACAAACGGCAAAGGCTCGGTGTCGAGCTTTATTTCGCAGATTATGATTGAATCGGGGTACAAAACAGGACTTTTTACATCGCCGTTTATTGAAGTTTTCAACGAACGTATAAAAATTAACAACCAAAACATTTCGGATTCCGATTTGGAAAAATACACCGATATTGTGAAAAATGCCGTGGACAAGCTAAAAAGAAGCGGAGATTACAATCCGATTGAGTTTGAGGTTATCACTGCGGCGGCGTTTTTGTATTTTGCGGACCAAAAATGCGATATTGCAGTGCTTGAAGTAGGGCTTGGCGGCAGGCTGGACTGCACCAACGTTATAAAAAATCCTATTGTGTGCGCGATTACGTCAATAAGCTTTGACCACACAAAATATCTTGGTGATACAATTAAAAAAATTGCAGCCGAAAAGTGCGGTATTATAAAACAAAATTCGTGCGTTGCGGTATATTCAAGGCTTGACAAAGCAGCAAAAAGCGTGGTTGAACAAACGTGTAAAAATACAAATTCCAACCTTTTGACGCCTAAAAAAATCAATATTGTAAAGGTTGGAAGCACAAATATTTTTGACTACGGCGAATATAAAAATCTTGAAATTCATCTTTGCGGACGGCATCAGATTTATAATGCGGCGCTGGCGGTTGATATTGCGCTTTATTTGAGAAAGTATTACAAAATAAGTGATGAAAGTATAAAAAATGGTCTTAAAAATGCGCGCTGGATTTGCAGATTTGAAATTTTTGACAAAGGAAAAGAAAAACCGGTTTTTGTAATTGACGGAGCGCATAATTATGACGGCGTTTTAAGCTTGTGCGATACGGTTAAAACGGTTTTTGAAGGAAAAAAAATTATTACCGTTTTCGGTATGCTTAACGAAAAAGATTTTGAAAAATCACTTGAAAGTATTGCAAAGATTTCGGACGTTTTGATCATCACAAGCGTGCCGAGTATTAGGCAAACCGATTTTAAAAAAGTTTTTGAAACTGCGAAAAAATATAAAAAAGACGCGGTATTTATCGAGAATAATTTTGACGCGATTAATAATGCGGCTTTGTCTAATAACGGCAATTCGGCTGTTTTAATTGCAGGTTCGCTGTATCTTGCGGGAAATGTGAGAAATTTTGTCGATAAGTTTTAAGACATTCGACAAAACATCTAATTTTTCACCGAAGGAATAGGACAAGCTTTATAGAATAATTAAGATGAAACGAAAAAGTTTCATCTTTTTTTGTGCAAAAAAGGAGGGGAAATATATGCAGATAATTTTTCAGACTAAAGAAAAAACGCTCATCGTAAAGCTTATCGGTGAGCTTGACCATCATGTTGCCGGCGGTGTAAAGGAGAGAATTGACAAAAAAATTACTTCGGGAGCAATAAAGAATTTAATATTTGATTTTTCGGCGCTCTCGTTTATGGACAGCTCGGGAATCGGAGTTGTAATAGGTCGGTACAAGCTTATAAAATCTCTTGGCGGCAGCACGGTTATAGTATCGAACGCAAAGTCCATTGACCGACTTTTAAACATTGCGGGAATTAAAAAAATAATAAGTGTTGAAAATGATATTGAAGGTGCGGTGAGCGCACTTAAGGAGGGGTAAAAATGAGGGAGAACAGTGCAAAAATTGTGGTTATGTCAAAATCGGAAAACGAATCGTTTGTCCGTGCGGCGGTGGCGGCGTTTGTATCGCAGCTTGACCCGACGCTTGAAGAAATGGCGGATATAAAAACCGCGGTGTCGGAGGCTGTTACGAATTCGATTGTTCACGGATATGCCGAAAAAAAGGGCAATATCACTGTAGATATATACATAAAGGATGACAAGGTAAAAATTACCGTAACCGATAACGGATGCGGAATTGCCGACATCAAGGAGGCTATGCAGCCGCTTTTTACCACAAATACTGACGGTGAGCGGTCGGGAATGGGTTTTACCGTTATGGAAACTTTTATGGATAATATCAGCGTTCATTCTATTGTCGATGTTGGCACAAAGGTGACAATGGAGAAAACCATAGGGCTTAAGACGCTTTGAATCGGAGGTTTTAAATATTGGCAAATGATATTACAGACCTTATAAAACGTGCAAAGGAGGGTGACAAAAGTGCAGAGAGTGAAATTGTAAACGGAAATATTGCACTTGTGTGGAGCGTTGCACGAAAGTTTTCAAACAGAGGCTACGATTTGGAGGATATTTTTCAAATCGGTTGTATAGGTATTTTAAAGGCTATAAAAAACTTTGATTTAAGCTATAACGTGCGTTTTTCCACATATGCAGTGCCGCTTATTATGGGCGAGATAAAACGTTTTTTGCGTGACGACGGAATAATTAAGGTGAGCCGACGTTTAAAAGAAATTGCCCAGAAGGCGAAAATTACAAAGGAGGTTTTGGAAAAGGAACTTAACAGAGAGGTTAAAATTTCGGAAATTGCCGAAAGAATAGGGGAAACACCCAGCGATTTGGCGATTGCTTTGGAGGCAAACGTTGCACCGGAATCGCTGTATAAAGAAATTAACGAAAACGATAAATCGCCGGGATATCTTATAGACAAAATTGCAAAAAACACCGATACCGAAGAAGAAATTCTTGACAAAATTTCTCTGAATGAAGCAATCAAAGCCTTGGACGAAAGAGAAAAAAAGATTATAATTTTGCGTTATTTCAGAGGAAAAACACAAAGCGAAATTGCCGCGTCAATTGGAATTTCACAGGTGCAGGTGTCACGGCTCGAAAAGAAAATTTTGGGGCGGCTTAAAGAAATGATAGGGTAAAATTACTAAAAAATGAGAAAATTGCGGTTGACATAAAGCAAATGAAATTGATATTTTATTTCTGCAATACAATATTTTTATAAAGTATTTTCTTTGGAGTGGATATAATGCTTAAAAGATTTATTTGCTGTGCGGCTGCGTTTTTACATTTTTTGATGCATATGCAAGCGATAACAGCAGCAATTCTGTTGCATTTAAAGTAAATAAAAAGACTTTAGATAAAAAAATTTATCTAAAGTCTTTTTTCATTCTTTGTCAAACGGAATTTTGAAGTGGTCATAGGCAGATTTTGTTACAATTCTTCCTCTCGGCGTGCGGTTTATAAATCCAAGCTGCAAAAGATAAGGTTCGTAAACGTCCTCAATGGTATTTGCGTCTTCGCCTATTGTTGCGGCAAGAGTATCAAGTCCGACGGGACCGCCGCCAAAATTTTTAATCATTGACATTATCATATTTGCGTCGGTGGAATCAAGCCCGATTTTGTCAATCTCGATTTTTTCAAGCGCAAGCTGTGCGATTTTTTTTGTAACAGAACCGTCTCCGTAAACCTGACCGAAATCTCTGACACGCTTTAAAAGACGATTTGCAATTCGTGGAGTGCCGCGTGAGCGGGACGCTATTTCATACGCGCCGTCCGAGTCGATTTTTACATTTAAAATTTTTGCACTTCGCTCCACAATTTCTTTAAGCTGCGCATTTGTGTAAAGTTCAAGACGAGCAAGAACACCAAAACGGTCGCGTAGAGGAGAGGTAATTCTGCCTGCTTTTGTGGTTGCACCGATAAGAGTGAATTTTGGCAAATCAAGCCTTATAGAGCGCGCACTGGGACCTTTTCCGATTATAATATCAAGCGAAAAATCCTCCATTGCAGGATACAAAACTTCTTCAACACTTGCGCTCAAACGATGAATTTCATCTATGAACAAAATATCGTGCTCGGCAAGATTTGTAAGTATTCCTGCCAAATCGCCCGGCTTTTCTATTGCAGGGCCGCTGGTTATTCTTATATTTACGCCCATTTCATTTGCGATAATATTTGACAGCGTGGTTTTGCCGAGCCCCGGAGGTCCGTATAAAAGAACGTGATCAAGCGCTTCATTTCGGCTTTTGGCGGCCTCGATATAAACCGATAAATTTTCTTTTATTTTATCCTGACCTACATATTCGTCCAAATGCTTTGGACGAAGGCTTGTTTCAATGTCGACATCCTCGTCGATAAAATCAGAGGTAATTATTCTTTCGTTAAAATCCATTTTTTGTATCCTTTCGCGTTAAATAAGCGCCTTGAGCGCCGCTTTTATAATATCTTCGGTTTCGGTAAGGCTTGTGTCTATCTTTGACACCGCACGTTCGGCTTCAAATTTTGAATATCCCAATACCATAAGTGCGCTTACCGCCTCTGCTCTGCTGCTGGTAAGCGGTATTTCTTCTGATATGCCGCCGTTTTCTGCTGACGCTGTAAGTTCTTCGTTTTTGATTTTATCTTTTAATTCAAGTATAATTCTCTGTGCTGTTTTAGGACCTATTCCCGATGCCTTTTTAATTGAAGAAACGTCATTTGTAACAAGGCTTACGGCAAGTTTTTGAGGAGTAAGCGATGATAAAATTGCGATTGCGCCCTTTGCGCCGACTCCTGATACCGAGATTAACAGCTCAAACATATTAAGCTCCTCCTGAGTGGAAAAGCCGTATAAATCCATAATACCTTCCTTTATGTATAAATATGTGTAAAACGTAACAGGGTCGTTTTCGTTTTTGGCGGCAATGCCTTCGAGAGAGGTCATTGAGGTATAAACCTTAAATCCAACGCCCGAAACGTCGATTACAACATAATTCTGACCCTTTTGTGCCAAAAAACCTTTTAGATAGCTGAACATAAAATTCTCCTTGTATTAAAAATCTATTTTTTGGTTCATTCTGAACGAATGTGCGTGACAAACGGCGATAGCAAGCGCGTCGGCGGTATCGTCGGGCTTGGGAATTTTTTCGAGATTAAGCAGCATTTTTGTCATTTGCTGAACCTGCTTTTTCTCCGCTCTGCCATAGCCCACAACCGCTTGTTTAACCTGCAGAGGGGTATATTCGTATATTTCAAGATTTGTATTCGCCGCGGCAAGATAGGGCATAGCGCGCCCCTGGGCAACGTTTATAACCGTTTTTGCGTTATTGTTGTAAAAAAGCTCCTCGATTGCAATGCAGTCCGGCTTATGTGTTTGTATAATATCAATAACGCCGTCATAAATAATTTTAAGTCTGTCTTTCACCTTCATACCGGCAGGCGTGGTTATTGCACCGTAATCCATAACCTTAAACTTGTTACCCTTATATTCTATCACACCATAGCCTACAATTGCAATACCCGGGTCAATTCCAAGAATAATCATAATCAATATTTGCATATTATGCAGTATACATATGTATAAAATGTATATTTATGCCTATTATGCACCTTTCTTTTATAAAAAAATTGTATAATATACACGATTTTGCAAATTCACTATTGAAATAAGTAAAAAATAATGTATAATATACTTATATTTTAACACAAATTGGAGGAAAATCAAGATGGCAAAAGAAAAAGTTGTTTTAGCGTATTCAGGCGGACTTGATACATCAATTATTATCCACTGGTTAATTGAAAACTATGATTACGAGGTTATTGCGGTTTGCGGCGACGTCGGTCAGGGAAAAGAAACCGAAGGTCTTGAAGAAAGAGCAAAAAAAGCAGGCGCTTCAAAATTATACATTGCAGATTTAAAAGAGGAATATGTTAAAAATTACATTTTCCCAACACTTAAAGCGGGCGCGGTTTACGAGGGAAAATATCTTCTCGGAACATCGCATGCTCGTCCGATTATTGCGGAAAAACTGGTTGAGATTGCAAAAAAAGAGGGCGCTGTTGCAATTTGTCACGGCGCAACCGGCAAGGGCAACGACCAGGTTAGGTTTGAGCTTACAATAAAAGCTCTTGCTCCCGAGCTTAAAATTATTGCTCCCTGGCGAATTTGGGACATTAAATCCAGGGAGGACGCTGTTGACTATGCAGAGAAAAACGGCATAGAAATTCCGGTTACAAAAAAAGATTTGTATTCCCGAGACCGCAATGTTTGGCACATCAGCCATGAGGGTATGGATTTGGAGGATCCTTGGAATGAGCCGCAGCTTGACAATTTGTTAAAGCTTACAACTCCCCCGGAAAAAACTCCCGATACACCGAAATACATTACAATAGGCTTTGAAAAAGGCGAGCCTGTGTCTATTGACGGTAAAAATTATTCTCCGCTTGCGTTGGTTCAGGAGCTTAACAAAATCGGCGGCGAATACGGGGTTGGAATTGCGGACATTGTTGAAGACAGGCTTGTGGGCATGAAATCCCGAGGAGTTTACGAAACACCGGGCGGAACTATTCTTTATGCGGCGCACGAGGAGCTTGAATATCTCTGTCTTGACAGGGATACACAGTCGTTTAAGCGTCAGGCGGCAATCAAGTTTGCTGAGCTCGTTTACGACGGCAAATGGTTTACTCCGCTTCGCGAGGCGCTTTCGGCATTTGTTGATTCCACACAGCAAACTGTTACAGGTGAGGTAAAATTAAAACTTTACAAAGGTCACATTTCTCCTGCCGGCGCAAAATCAAAATATTCGCTTTACAACGAGGATATTGCTTCGTTTGGCGACAGTCACGAGCTTTACAGTCATAAGGACGCGGAAGGATTTATCAATTTGTTCGGCCTGCCTCTTAAGGTAAGGGCTCTTATGAATGAAAAAAATAAGAATAACTGATAAAAAATCGGGCGATTTTTACATCGTCCGATTTTTTTATAACATAGGAAATTGCGCGCGAGAAGTGCGCAATCAGCTTGTTTCAAAAAACGAACCATCCTGCCCCCAAGATTGGGGGTTAGGGGGTTGATGCGTTAAGAACGCTTTTCTACATTTTCAATTTTTTGCTTTGTATAAGCTTTTCTATTATTTTTGCCGACAAAATTCCGTCAATTACACCGAGCACAAGTGCCGCAAACACGTCCGACGGGTAGTGAACGTAGAGATAAAGACGTGTAAACGCTATCACAATGGCGAACGCAAACATAAATATTACAAGAATTTTGCTGTCGCAGAAAGTTTTTTTCTCCTCGTCTTTTCGGCTCAAATAACACATAAAAAATGCTGTTGCCGCCGCAAAAGCCGCCATTGTATGACCTGATGGAAAGGAATAATCGTTAGGCTCGTCAATCAGCAGCGTTACCGAGTTGTTTTGTGTAAACGGGCGCAAACGCGCAACAAGGGGTTTTAGTGTAATGTTGCACACAACCAGCATAATTATCAGTGAAAGAGACATATATAATCCGTATTTTCGCGTTCTTTTCATTGTAAGCAAAACAGCAGTGAATATTATCCACACAAGTCCTCCGTTTCCGAGAGCGGAAATTTTAGGAATTGCCATATCAAGAAAAGGACAGCGAATAAACTTTTGTATAAAGTCAAGAATTGCTAATTCAAAATTCAAAAATATCGCCTCCGATTGTCAGTATATCACTATTTTGCCATTTGCGCAAGGTAAAATTTTAAGACAATATTACAAAATTCAAATTTTGGTTGTAATATGTCTAAATATATGTTATTATAGTCTAAATATAGGTTTTGGAATACATATTTTACGGAGGACATTCAATGAAAAAAAGGATTTTATCGTATCTTTTCCTTTTTTTAATAATTTTCAGTTCTTTTTCGCAGGTCTTTTGCGCGCCGAGTGTAAATGTTGAGTCGGATTCTGCTGTTTTGTTCGACGTTGACCAAAATTCGGTTTTATACGAAAAAGAACCGAATAAAAAAATGCATCCTGCAAGTATTACAAAAATAATGACTCTGCTGCTTACTGCGGAGAACTGCAATTTTGAAGATAAATTTACGGTGGATAATACTTGTCTTTTGGGTATGCCGTCAGACGCTATTATTGCTGATTTCAGGCAGGGTGAAGAAATTACTGTAAAAGACGCTTTTATGGCAGCGTATCTTCGCTCGGCAAATGATGCGGCAATACTTCTTGCGTGCCACATAAGCGGTTCGGTCGATAAGTTTGTGGAGCTTATGAATACGCGCGCAAAGGAGCTTGGCGCAAATAATACGCATTTTACAAATCCTACCGGGCTTACCGATGACAATCATTATACAACTGCATATGATATGATGCTTATAACCAAGGCGGCAACGCAAAACGAAAAGCTTATGAGTGCTGCCTCCGAGGTAAAATATACGCTGCATAAAAATAATGTCCGTGCCGAGGATTTGGAAATGTCGGTCGGTCACAGAATGATGGACAAGGATACGGCGCAGTATTATCAGGGGGTAATTTTCGGTAAAACAGGCTTTACAAATGCCGCGCGTTCAACGCTTGTTACTGTTGCAAAAAAAGACGACAGATGCCTTATTGTTGTGACGCTCGGTCACGATAACAAATTCAAGCAGTATAATGATACAAAAATTCTTTTGGATTACGGTTTCGGAAGTTTTTATCGGTTCGTCATAAGCAAGGACGATTTAAAAGGAATGGTTAAGCTTAAGAAAAGCCAGTATGCCGATATTCAAAACGATTTTGTTATAATTCTTCCAACGGACGTTAAGCGTGAAAATCTTACGCAGAGCGTGGATGTTATAAATAATGAGATTTTTATAACGCTTAAAGGCGGCGAAAATGACGTTACTCAAAAAATAGGCGTTGTTGCTGAAAATAACGGCGGTTTCGGCACGGCGGTTCTTAATGTGATTAAGCTGATTTTTACTGTTTTGCTTTATCTTATTTTGGTATTTATTGTGCTGTTTATAATTCTCCTTATTTATATTAACAAGCGCAATAAAAAACGGATTGCCGAGAAAAAGAAAAAAGAAAGAATTAATTCAAACTATAAATATTACAATATGTAAATTCCCCGAGAAGAAAGAGAATTTCTGACTTTAAGGCGAACGGAAAAAAATCCTTGTCGTCTTGCGGCAAGGATTATTATTTTTCATATAAATATATATTCAGAGGTGATTTTTATGGCAGATTTAAACTCAACGCCAAGCGCAAACAGAATACAGATTGCATTTTTCGGAAAAAGGAACAGCGGCAAATCGTCGCTTATTAATGCGCTTGCACGGCAGGAAATTTCAATTGTCAGCGATGTTTTGGGCACAACCACCGACCCTGTGCATAAGGCGCTTGAAATTTTTCCGATAGGACCATGTACGCTTATTGACACGGC
>JALEIO010000151.1 GCA_022769845.1 Oscillospiraceae bacterium | reverse complement strand
TGGCAGGCATAGCAAGCGCCAACAGCATACATACAAGAAAGCTTTCAAAAAGATTTTATCTGTGCGGAGATGAGGTAAGCGATGTGTCAGAAAGCACCTCTCTTTTATCGTCACGGGTAATGCTTTGCGCAGCACATCAAGCACATACCGTTCTGCGTATTTTGGCAAATGAATTTGAAGCATAAAGAAAGAAGGAACATCAAATGAACAATGACAAACTTATTATCGGCGGTCATAAATTTAATTCCCGCTTTATTCTCGGTTCGGGCAAATACTCTCTTAACCTTATCGAAGCGGCAGTTAAAGATGCCGGTGCAGAAATTATAACTCTGGCTGTTCGCCGTGCAAACACAAAGGAAAAGGAAAGTATTCTGGATTATATTCCCGAAGGTGTTACGCTTCTTCCCAATACAAGCGGAGCAAGAAATGCAGAGGAAGCGGTAAGAATTGCACATCTTGCCCGCGAGCTTGGCTGCGGCAATTTTGTAAAAATTGAAATTATGCGCGATTCAAAATATCTTCTTCCCGATAATCAGGAAACAATTAAGGCTACACAAATCCTTGCAAATGAAGGATTTATTGTTATGCCCTATATGTATCCCGACTTAAACGCGGCACGCGACCTTGCGTCGGCGGGTGCGGCAACGATAATGCCTCTTGCGGCGCCGATAGGCTCAAACAAGGGTCTTTCTTCAAAGGATTTTATTCAGATACTTATTGATGAAATAGATTTACCGATTATTGTTGACGCAGGTATTGGCAAACCCTCGCAGGCTTGCGAAGCTATGGAAATGGGCGCGGCGGCAATTATGGCAAATACTGCGCTTGCAACAGCTGGAAACCTTTCGATGATGGCGTCTGCATTTCGTCTGGCGATTGAAGCAGGCAGAAAAGCCTATCTTTCAGGGCTTGGCAGGGTGCTTACCCGAGGAGCCTCCGCATCCGACCCGCTTACAGGATTTCTGCGTGATTAAGGGGGCGTTAAAATGGAAAATCAATTTTTTGTCGACTCATCACATTTATCGGCTGAAGCACTGGAAAAAAAGCACCGCGTTGAAACAGACCCGTCATACCGCACAAATCATATGGAATATTTGCCCGGAATGGAAAAAATCGAATCGGATGTCTGCAAAAATGTAATTGAGCAGATGAAATCCTTTGACTATTCAAAATATACCGCAAAGGAGGTAAAAGCGGCGCTGGAGCACGATAAATGTTCCATTGAAGATTTTAAGGCGCTTCTTTCTCCTGCGGCAGAACCGTTTATAGAACAGATGGCGCAGAAGGCTCGGCTGGAAACAGGCAAGCATTTCGGAAACACTGTTTATCTTTTTACACCCTTATACATTGCAAATTACTGCGAAAATTATTGTGTTTACTGCGGTTTTAACTGCTATAACGACATAAAGCGAATGAAGCTTTCTATGGAGCAAACAGAAAAGGAAATGAAGGTTATAGCCGACAGCGGTATGGAAGAAATACTTATTCTTACAGGAGAAAGCCGAGCGCACAGTGATGTAAAATACATTGGCGAAGCCTGCAAGCTGGCAAGAAAATATTTTCGTATGGTAGGTCTGGAAATTTATCCGGTAAATACTGACGAATATAAATATCTTCACGAATGCGGCGCCGACTATGTTACAGTATTTCAGGAAACCTACGACACAGATAAATATGAAAAGCTTCATCTTTTGGGACACAAGCGTGTGTGGCCTTACCGTTTTGACGCACAGGAGCGCGCTCTTAAAGGCGGTATGAGAGGTGTTGCGTTTTCGGCGCTTTTAGGTCTTTCCGATTTTCGAAAGGACGCTTTGGCGAGCGCTTTGCATTTATATTATCTGCAAAGGAAATATCCTTATGCCGAAATGTCATTGTCATGTCCGAGATTACGGCCCATTATCAACAATGACAAAATAAATCCTTTGGATGTACACGAAAAACAGCTTTGTCAGATTATCTGCGCATACAGAATATTCCTTCCGTTTGCGGGAATTACCGTATCCTCCCGTGAAAGCGAAAAATTCAGAAACGGCATTGTAAAAATTGCCGCAACAAAGATTTCCGCAGGTGTTTCCACAGGAATCGGCGACCACGAAAGCAAATACAGCGGAAAAAATTCGGGCGAAAAACAGGGTGATGAGCAGTTTGAAATAGACGACAGCCGCAGTCTTGAAAAAATGTATAAGGACATTTCTGACGAAGGATTGCAGCCGGTTTTAAACGATTATTTATATGTGTGAGGTAAATAAAATGAAAAAGTTTGATTCACGTTTATATTTTATAACAGACAGCACCCCATTTACCGAGGAGGAATTTACATACCGAGTGGAAAAGGCGCTCCAAGGCGGCGCAACTCTCTTGCAGCTTCGTGAAAAGGATAAGTCTACCCGCGAATATATTGACATTGCAAAAAAAATTCATACCATTGCAAAGCGCTACGGCGTGCCGCTTATAATTGACGACCGCGTAGACGTTGCACTTGCCGTCGACGCTGAAGGCGTACATTTGGGACAAAGCGATATGCGTATTTACGACGCACGAAAATTGATGGGGCAAAACAAAATTGTTGGTGCAACCGCCAAAACCGTACCTCAAGCCTTAGAAGTCTACAGTCAGGGTGCGGATTATCTCGGCGTAGGAGCCATTTATCCAACAACTACAAAGGTTAAAACCGTGCTTACTTCTACCGATACTCTTAACGATATATGCAACGCAGTTCCCATTCCGGTAAATGCAATCGGAGGACTTAATAAAGACAATATTGATGTGCTTGCCGGAATTCACATTGCCGGAATTTGCGTGGTATCTGCCATTATGAAGGCAAACGACCCTAAACAGGCGGCAGCAGAGCTCTTGTCAAGAGCCAAGGAGCTTGAGATATTTTGAAAAGTCAGTCTTTTTAAGGAGTAAAAAACAATGAAAACAGCATTAACAATCGCCGGAAGTGATTCCTGCGGCGGCGCCGGTATTCAGGCAGATATTAAAACAATGACAATGAACGGTGTTTATGCAATGAGCGCAATTACTGCACTTACGGCGCAAAACACAACAGGCATAAGAGCAATTCGGGAAATTTCCCCGGAATTTTTGAAAGAGCAGCTTGACGCCGTTTTTGAGGACATATTTCCCGACGCGGTTAAGGTTGGTATGGTATCATCCGAAAAACTTATTTGCACAATAGCTGACAGACTCAAATACTACAAGGCATCAAATGTGGTAATAGACCCCGTTATGGCGTCGACAGGCGGCTCTTCTCTTATTAAAACCGGCGCAATAGACACCTTGATAAATGAGCTGTTTCCCATTGCCGCGCTCGTTACACCGAACATTCCCGAAGCAGAGGTAATTTCGGAAATGACTGTTGAAAGCACAGATGATATGATTTTGGCGGCAAAAAGCATAGGAAACGCTTACGGCTGTTCGGTTTTGCTTAAAGGCGGACACAGAATTAATGATGCAAACGACCTTTTGTATTCCAACGGAGAAATTTATTGGTTTAAAGGTAACCGAATTGACAATCCAAATACTCACGGCACAGGCTGCACGCTTTCAAGCGCAATAGCCGCTAACCTTGCAAAAGGTTATTGCCTTAAAGAGTCGGTACAAAGGGCAAAAGAATATATATCGGGAGCGATTGGCGCAAATCTTAATCTCGGAAAAGGCTTGGGACCGCTCAAGCATAATTTTGACCTGGTATCATATTTTTCCGAAGAAAAATAAATATCTTATTGAAAGGAAATAAATACAATGAGAAATTACACAACACAAATGGATGCCGCAAGAAAAGGCATTATTACAAAAGAAATGAAGTCGGTAGCGGAAAAGGAATTTAAAACGCCGGAGGAAATCTGCGAGCTTGTTGCAAAAGGTCAGGTTGTTATCTGCGCAAATAAGCTTCATAAGTGTCTTAATCCTAACGGAGTGGGTTCCATGCTTCGCACCAAAATAAATGTTAATCTCGGCGTGTCCAAGGATTGCAAGGATTATGACATTGAAATGCAAAAGGTTATGGCAGCGGTTGATATGGGCGCTGAAGCAATTATGGATTTATCTTCGCACGGCAACACGCAGCCGTTCAGAAAGAGGCTTACAAGCGAATGCCCGGCTATGATAGGTACAGTTCCTGTTTATGACAGCGTAATTCATTATCAGCGAGACTTATCAACGCTTACCGCAAAGGATTTCATTGATGTTATACGACTTCACGCGCAGGACGGAGTTGATTTTGTAACCATCCACTGCGGAATAACAAGAAAGACAATAGACCAAATAAAAAAGCACAAAAGAAAAATGAATATCGTTTCGCGCGGCGGCTCCCTCGTATTTGCGTGGATGAGTATGACCGGCGAAGAAAACCCGTTTTATGAATACTATGACGAAATACTTGATATTTGCCGCGAGTATGATGTAACAATATCTCTCGGTGACGCCTGCCGTCCGGGATGTCTTGCGGACGCGAGCGATGTTTGTCAGATAGAGGAGCTTGTAAGACTCGGCGAGCTCACAAAAAGAGCCTGGGAAAAAGACGTTCAGGTTATGGTGGAGGGCCCGGGACATATGCCTTTGGATCAGATAGAAGCCAATATG
Organism: Oscillospiraceae bacterium; assembly: GCA_022769845.1. Lineage (GTDB taxonomy): Bacteria > Bacillota > Clostridia > UMGS1810 > UMGS1810 > Qingrenia. Next base: position 3,789 of record JALEIO010000151.1, on the reverse strand, counting down.
AAGCTTCAGCAGACAATATGTATGGGCGCACCGTTTTATGTATTAGGCCCTATTGTAACCGATATTGCTCCGGGATATGACCATATTACATCAGCCATAGGCGGTGCGGTTGCGGCTTCTGCCGGCGCAGCCTTCCTTTGCTATGTTACACCTGCCGAGCACCTGGCTCTGCCTAATGTTGAGGACGTAAAGCAAGGAATTATTGCGTCAAAAATAGCGGCTCACGCGGCGGATATTGCAAAAAAAGTCCCGCACGCAAGAGATATTGACGACGCTATGGCAGACGCAAGACGAACATTTGATTGGGAAAAGCAATGGGAATGTTCCATAGACCCCGAAACCGCAAAAAAAATCAGAGAAGAAAGAAAGCCTGAAATTGAAGAAAGCTGTTCAATGTGCGGCAAATTCTGCGCCGTAAGAAGTATGAACAAGGCCTTAAACGGAGAGCATATTGATATTTTATAATATTTAAAATAATTTTCGGCAACCAAAAAAGCTGCGGCAAAATTAATTTGCCGCAGCTTTTAAATTTTATCTTTTAATGCCTGGCGGCGTTTTCTTCTTATACGGTTAATATGTCTTTCAAAATCGCCGTTTTTTATAAATTCCGCAAGTACATACTGCTCAAAAACCGGCACAGTGCAAGAATAAAAACCCATTTTTTCCAAAAATTCATTAACAAGCTCTTTGGGTAAAACCATATACCCTATTCTCATAGACGGCACTATTGTTTTTGTAAAGGTATTAACATAAATAACACTGCGGCAGGGCTCAAGAGAAAAAACCGTATCCTCGTTTTTTCGTGAAACGGTAAATTCAGAATCAAAATCGTCCTCGATAATTATTCGGTTTCCATACAGCGCCCACTGTATGTATTCGTTTCTTTTTGACGCACTTGCGGTAACTCCGCTGGGGAAACTCCTAAAAGGCGTTATATGCAGAACGGACGCATTTGTTCTTATAAGCTCCGAAGTAAGTATTCCGTCAGAACCCAATGTAAGCAAATCACATTCAGCGCCGTTTGCTTTATATACCGAATATATTTTTTCGTAAGACGGATTTTCAATTCCGTATATTTTATCACGTCCGAGAAACTGCACAATAAGTCCATAAAGATATTCCGCCCCCGAACCTATTATAATTTGCTCGGGCAAAACCTTAATTCCTTTGCCTCTTGCAAGATAATCAGCTATTGCCTGCCGTAATTCATTGCAGCCCGAATTGGGAGATTTTACAAGTATTTGCTCACCATAGCTCGAAATGACATTGCGCATAGTTTTTGCAAATACCGAAAATGGAAATTCCTCGTCACTGTGCTGATAATTATGATTTACATTATACGACGGATTCTTAATTTCCGCAACCGGTACAAAGTCCTTCTCTCTGTATGTAACAAAATATCCGATACGCTCCTTTGCTTGAGCATATCCTTCGTCGCACAATATTTCATATGCGTGTTCAACAGTGATAACGCTTGTCATTGTTTCATCGGCAAGTATTCTTTTTGACGGAAGCTTATCTCCGTATTTATAAGCATAATTAATTATGTCGCTTCTTATCTGCTGATAAATTTGTATGTACGCCTTCTTAGGCGAATTTTGATTTATAGAATATTTCATCTGGTTATATAAAAAACTCCTCAATTGGTAATTGTGATATAATCAGTTATATTATATAATATCTTCATAAATTTGTAAAGGGGTTATGAAAAATGAAAACAAGAACACAAAAAATAGTAACGGCAGCAATGCTTGCAGCTCTTGCGTGCGTAGCAACAATGATTATAAAGATTCCCTCTCCGATGAAGGGCTACCTCAATCTCGGAGACTGTGTTGTCTTGCTTGCAGGCTGGGTTTTGTCTCCTGTGTACGGCTTTCTTGCCGCAGGAATAGGTTCGGCTTTGGCAGATATATTTTCAGGTTATGTAATCTATGCCCCCGCAACCTTTGTTATAAAAGGCTTGATGGCAATTATTGCATATTACCTCTTTAAGCTTATAAGCAATAAAATCGGCAATCTTCCGTCAAGAATAATCAGCGGCGTTGCAGCGGAATTAATAATGGTTTTCGGATACTTCATCTTTGAAGGGTTTTTGTACGGATTTATACCGTCGGCAGTTAATATTCCGGCAAACGCAGTGCAAGGTGTTGCAGGACTTATTATAGGGACACTGCTTATAAAAATATTTGAAAAAAATAAAATTTTAATGAAATAAATTCTCTAATTACATAAAAATATTTTCATATGTATTATGTGCTACAAATGCGGCTATTTGCTGCCGATTACAATTAATTTTCGGTGACGGCAGCAGCCGCCGCAGGCACATTCTTTTCGAGAAAATCCTTCTTTGTCTGTTAAACGAATTGTTTCATACTCATCAACATTCAGTATTATTTTGTTTTTTGCGCCGCCTTTAGGGTGAAAATCATTAACTCTCGGAAGGTGGCATACTTTCCTGTATTTTTTCGGTCTTGACACATTTATTACTCCCATAAATCATTGACATATTATTTGAATTATGGTATTATAAAGTCGATTTATGTCATATGCCATTTAGCGTTATTGTAACACAATTATTATCATAATGTCAATTATGCAATTAAAGCATTATGTTTACACAAACACAAGAGTTTTGAAGGGTGGCGAATTTTTAAATATGGAAAAGATTGAAAATCCTGCCGACACACTTTCTGCGGCAGAAATTAAAAGAGTTAAAGGTCTTGGATGTCTTCGGGATAAACGTTATACCGATGTTTTTAATGTCAGGGTAATTACCAAAAACGGAAAGATTACCGCAGCAGAACAGCATATTATTGCTCATGCGGCAGAAAAGTTCGGAAGCGGCGAGATTACTATGACTTCACGTCTTACTTTGGAAATTCAAGGTGTGCATTACTCAAATATTGAAGAATTAATTGCATACCTTAATGAAAACGGTTTGATTACCGGCGGCACAGGTCCGCTTGTACGTCCTGTTGTCTCCTGCAAAGGCACTACCTGCCAGTACGGGTTGATTGATACCTTCGGATTGAGCGAAAAAATTCATAATAAGTTCTATCTTGGTTATCACGATGTCAAACTGCCTCATAAATTTAAAATCGCCGTAGGCGGCTGCCCGAACAACTGTGTTAAACCCGACCTCAACGACCTTGGAATAATCGGTCAGCGCGTGCCGCATTTAGACAGCGAAAAGTGCAGAGGCTGCAAAAAATGCCAGATTGAAATTAATTGTCCGATAAAAGCTGCAAGGCTCGAAAACGGAAAGCTTGTAATAGGCGCAGAATGTAATCACTGCGGACGCTGCAGGGGCAAATGCCCGTTTGGCGCTATTTCGGAATATACCAACGGATATAAGGTATATATAGGCGGAAGATGGGGCAAAAAATATGCAAACGGCAGACCGCTTGAGAGGATATTTACTTCAGAGGACGAGGTTATGGAGGTTACCGAGCGCGCAATTTTATTCTTCCGTGATGAAGGCATCTCCGGCGAGCGCTTTGCAGATACCATAAAACGTTTAGGCTTTGAATATGTTCAGGGCAAGTTGTTAAATAATAATATTGATGAAACTTCAATTCTTAATAAACCGATAAAAGGCGGTGCTGCAAGCTTATGAAAAGGTTAATTGCCGCGGCTGTTTCTTTGACGCTTTTAACCCTTTGCGGATGCACTTTTAACAAGCAGAACGATATGACATCTGAAAAAGCCGACACAGTTACCTTTACAGATGACCTGAAAAGAGAAGTTACCGTTAGCAAAAATCCGCAAAAGGTTGCGGCGCTTATCGGA
>JALEIO010000149.1 GCA_022769845.1 Oscillospiraceae bacterium | reverse complement strand
ATTAATGCAAAACGCACGAAATATTGCACTTACGGCGCTTTATAACATCGAAAAGAAAAGCGCCTACATAAACGTTGAGCTTAAAAAATGCCTTGACAATGCTGAAATGTCACCGGCGGACAAACGTCTTGTTACCGAAATTTGCCACGGCGTTGTAAAATACAAAATTAACCTTGATTTTTTTATAAAAAAGGCGTCAAGCATTCGGCTGAACAAAATTTCTCCGTATGTTAAAAACATTTTGCGTATGGGCATTTATCAGATTAAATATATGGACAAAATTCCTAAATCCGCTGCGGTAAACGAGAGTGTAAAGCTTGCAAGACGCTTTGGCGGCGCAAAAAGCGCAGGTTTTGTAAACGCGGTTCTTAGGAAAATTGCAGCTGCCGATTTTGAGTATCCTGCCGCAAAGGAAGAGTTTTTGAGCGTAAAATATTCGTATCCTATTTTCCTTTGCGAAAAGTTTATTGCTGACTACGGTTATGATTTTGCTGAAAAAATTATGGCTAAAAGTCTTGAGCGTCCGCAAATTTACATTCGTGTAAATACGCTTAAAATATCGGTTGAAAATTTTTTAAAAATACTGGAAAACGAGAGTATTGAATATAAAACAACAAATTTTTGCAAGGACGCAGTTTGCGTGTCGGGCATCGGAAAAATATTAAAAAGCAAATATTTTGACGAGGGATATTTTTACGTTCAGGATTTGTCAAGTATGCTTGCGTGCAGAATTTTAAATCCCCAAAAAGGTGCGCGCGTTATGGACGTATGTGCCGCGCCCGGTGGAAAATCAACTTACATTGCGCAGCTTATGGAAAATGAGGGAGAGGTTTTTTCGTTTGACATATACGACCATAAAATAAAGCTTATTTCCGAAAATGCAAGGCGGCTTGGAATTGACATAATAAAGGCGGAAAAAAACGACGCGCTTTTGGAAAACGGCGATTATTTTGACAAATTCGATTTTGTGCTTGCCGACCTTCCGTGTTCCGGACTGGGCATTGTAAATAAGAAGCCCGAAATTAAGTATTCGGTTTCGGAAAGCAGTATTTCAAGCCTTGCCAATATGGGACTAAAAATTTTAAATATAGCTGCAAAATATGTGAAAAAAGGCGGTACTATGGTGTTTTCGCTCTGCACTTTCACAAAAGAGGAGGGCGAAGAAAACGTGAAAAAGTTTCTTGCCCAAAACAAAAATTTTGCGCTTGAAAAAATTGACTTGGATATTGAAAACAACGGATTTATCACGTTCTATCCGCATATTTTGGAAACTGACGGATTTTTTGCGGCGAAATTTAAAAGGATTGATTAGATGGATAAAATAAATTTAAAGGATTTTACGCTTTGCGAATTGGAGGAATTTCTTGTTTTAAACGGAGAGCAGAAATTTAGGGCGAAGCAAATTTTTAAGTGGCTGTCGCAAGGCGTAACGGATTTTGATGAAATGACTGATATTTCAAAGAAGCTTCGTGAAAAATTAAACGAAATTTCATATATCAGTACGCTTTCAATAGAAAAAAAGCTTGTGTCTAAAATTGACAAGACTACAAAATATCTTTTTAAACTCGGCGACGGCAATACCGTTGAAGCGGTTGTAATGTATTATAAGCACGGCATAACAATCTGCATTTCATCGCAGGTGGGCTGCCGAATGGGATGTAAATTCTGCGCTTCGACAATCGGCGGACTTGTAAGAAATCTGTCGGCGGGTGAAATTTTGGACGAGGTTATTTTTGCGCAGAAGGACATAGGCGAGCGCATTTCAAACATAGTTATGATGGGCATCGGAGAGCCGCTCGATAATTTTGACAACGTGATAAAATTTTTGGAAAACGTAAACAATCCGCTCGGGTTAAATATTGGTTATCGACATATTTCACTTTCTACTTGCGGAATTGTAAAAAATATAGTAAAATTAGAGAAGGCGAATATTCCTATAACGCTTTCAATTTCGCTTCACGCGCCGACAAACGATTTGCGAAGTGAGATTATGCCGATAAACAACGCATATGATGTTGATACTTTGATTGACGCGTGCAGGCATTATGTTAGCGTTACAAACCGCAGAATAAGCTTTGAATACACGCTTATAAGCGGTGTTAACGACTCGGAAAACGTTGCAAAAATATTGGCAAAAAAGCTAAAGGGTATGCTTTGCCACGTTAATTTAATTCCCGTAAACGAGGTGGCGGAGACGCAGTTTAAAAAAAGCGGCAGATTGGCTATTGAAAAATTTATTGCAGTTTTGGAAAAAAACGGTATTACAACTACTGTAAGGCGAAAGCTTGGCAGTGATATAAACGCGTCGTGTGGGCAGCTTCGGCGCAGCAGTTTAAACAGCAAATAAAGAAGTATAAAGCAGGTGATGAAAAATGATAAGCGCAGCATATTCAGACATCGGCAAAAAGCGGCTGGCAAATGAGGACAGCTATTTTGTATCCGAATTTACAAAAAATATCGGGTATATTATTGTTGCCGACGGTATGGGCGGTCACAGCGGCGGTGCGGTTGCAAGCAAATTGACGGTTGACTGCATCAAAGGCTATTTTGAAAATAATTTTGACTGGAAAAACGAGGACGATATAAAGCATCTTTTAAAATGCGGAATTGAGCTTGCAAACAAGACGGTTTATGCCGCGGCAAAAAAAGACAGTCAGCTTCTCGGAATGGGTACAACGGTAGTTTTGTGCATAGTTGAGGGCGAGAAAATTTATATTGCAAATGTTGGTGACAGCCGCCTGTATCATATTACACAGGATAAAATTAATCAGGTTACAAAGGACCATTCTTTGGTGCAGGAGCTTATCGACCTTGGAAAAATCAGCGAACAAGAGGCAGAAAATCACCCCAATAAAAACCTCATTACCCGAGCTGTCGGAACTAACGAAGAGGTTGAAATCGATTTTTACAAATTTAGGGCAAAGCGCGGAGATATGATTGTCATTTGCACCGACGGTCTTTCAAATATGGTGGGAAAAGACGAGATAAAAATTATTGTTGCAAATGACGACAATTTAAAAAACGCCGTCAAAAAGCTTGTTGACAAGGCAAATGAGCGGGGCGGTCTTGATAATATCACCGTTGCGGCGGTTAAATTTTGATTTTGGATAAAGAGGTGTAAATATGGTTGGAAAAATACTTGGCGGAAGATACGAAATTCTGGAACAAATAGGCAAGGGCGGTATGGCAGTGGTTTATAAAGCGCGCTGCAGACGTCTTAACAGAATTGTTGCTATAAAGATTTTAAGAGAAGATTTAACGGAAAACGAGGAATTTGTAAAGCGTTTCAACGTTGAAGCTCAAGCGGCGGCAAGCCTTACGCACCCGAACATTGTTTCGGTTTACGACGTAGGAAAAGAGGGCAAAATACACTATATTGTTATGGAGTATGTCGAGGGCGTCACGCTTAAGCAATATATTGAGAAAAAAGGCAGAATTCCTTGGCGTGAGGCTGTAAGCATTACTATTGAAATTTGCCACGGTCTTGCCAAGGCGCACGAAAAGCATATTATTCACCGCGATATAAAGCCGCACAATATTATTGTTACCTCCACAGGCGCGATAAAGGTTACCGATTTTGGTATTGCACGCGCTACAACAACCTCAACGGTTTCTGCTTCAGATGACGTTCTCGGTTCGGTGCATTATTTTTCGCCCGAGCAGGCAAGGGGAGGATATGTTGACGAGAAATCCGACATTTATTCACTCGGCGTTGTGATGTATGAAATGCTGACGGGAAAGGTTCCGTTTACGGGCGATACTCCCGTAGCGGTGGCAATGAAACAAATTGAGGAAACGCCAAAGTCCATATGCGAGCAGGCTCCCGACGTTCCGCAGTGCGTTGAGGGGGCAACGTTTAAAGCAATGGCAAAGGAAACGCGCTGCCGTTATCAGTCGGTAGGAAGCCTTGCGGACGATTTGTATGCAATACTCAAAAATCCAAATCTTGACGCATCATCAGTGGTAAATGCACCCATAAGCGATGATGCGGACGCAACCATAAAGATTGCACCGGTCAAAAAAAATGAGGAGATTGATGATGTGCCGAGAAGAAAAGTGAGCAAAGAAGCCCAATCAAAAAAAGGCGATAAAAAAGCGGTAATTTTTGCAATGATTACCTCGCTTTTGATTGTGGGCGTATTGACGGTAGTTTTCGGATTTATGTTTTTCGGTTCGCAAAATTCGGGAAATATAGCAGTGCCGAGCGTTATGGGTATGACGCTTGAAGATGCTGAAAAGGTTGCAAAAGAAAACAATGCGGTAATTGAAGTTCTTGAATATAAAGAGAGCGACAAGGAGGACGGAACAATTATCGAGCAGTCGCCCAAGGCCGGTATGACGGTTGCGACGCTTGAAAAAATAAGCGTTGTCATAAGCGGAAAAGAGCCGACCGAGATAACCTTAAGCGATTACAAGGGACAGGATTTTTCAAGTGCGGAAAAAGAGCTTTTAAATCTCGGACTTAAGGTTATAAAAGAGGAAGAAGAAAGCGACAGCGTTGACAGCGGAAAAATTATACGTCAAAATCCGAGTGCAAAAACAAAGGTGGAAAAAGGAGACAGCGTTACTCTTTATGTAAGCAAGGGAAAGAGCGAGGAAGAAGAATTTATGGTTCCGCAGGTTGTGGGAAAATCCTACGACGAGGCTAAATCCGAAATTGAGGCTGCCGGATTTATTACTGAAAAAGTTGAAAAATATTCCGATAAGGCAATGGGAACGGTTATTTCTCAGAGCATAAACGGCGGTGCCAAGAAGGGCTCAACGGTAACCCTTACGGTAAGCAAGGGCAGTGAAAGCACTCAAACACCGTCAGCGCAGACACCGTCTGAAAAGACGAAAACGCTTACGATTGATTTGTCAAGCTATTCAAAGCCTGTTGAAATTAAAATTGTAACGGGCGGCAGAGTTGTATCCACCGTTACGGTTGACCCGACAAAAACGCCGGAATATTCCGCTAAGCTCAAAGGCACAGGTACAAAAACGTTTGAAGTTCATATTGACGGAGTAAAGCAGGTTACCAAAACGGTAAATTTTGATTAACAGAGGAATTTTATGAAAAGCGGCACAATTATAAAAGGAATTGGCGGATTTTATTACGTTAAAACCGACATAGGAATTATCGAGTGTCGGGCGAGGGGAAAGTTTCGCAATGAGGCAAAAGTGCCTACGGTAGGCGATTTTGTCGACATTGATATAGACGAAAACGGTTGCGGAACGGTAAAAAGCATAAAAAAGCGTAAAAACTTTTTTGTTCGTCCGCCAATTTCCAACATTGACACACTTGTACTTGTTGCGGCGGTTAAAAATCCAAATCCTGATTTTGTGTTTATTGACAAAATGCTGATTATTGCACAATGCAACAACGTTGATGTGGTTTTGTGCGTAAACAAGTCGGATTTGTGCGATGCGGAAGCGGCGGATAAAATTTGTGAAATTTACGAAAAAGCAAACTGCAAAACCATAGTTACAAGCACACTTTCAAATGTAGGAATTGATGAGCTTAAAAGCCTTATAAACAAGAAGGTTACGGCGTTTGCAGGCTTTTCGGGTGTAGGAAAATCCAGCATTTTAAAAAGGCTTACAGGATTTGATTTGCAGACGGGCGACATCAGTAAAAAGCTTAACCGCGGAAAGCACACCACACGCTGCGTTGAGCTTTTGGAATACAGTGACGGTTCGTATCTTGCGGACACGCCGGGATTCAGTATGCTTGATTTGCCAAAAATTCCGTCCGAGAATTTGTGGGAATATTACCCTGAATTTTTCGATTATACCAACGGCTGTAAATTTTTAAACTGCAGACATATAAATGAGCGTGAATGTGGCATAAAACAAGCGGTTGATGCAGGCAAAATATCGCCTACAAGATATGAAAGCTACCGCCTTTTTTATGAAAATTTAAAACAGAAGGAAAACGAATACGGTGCAAGATAGCAGGCATTTCTTGCAGTAATTTAAGGAGAAAACAATGATTAAACTTTCACCGTCGGTGCTTGCCGCCGACTTTGCGTGCCTAAAAGACGAAATTGAAAAAATCAGCGGTGCGGATTACGTTCACATAGATGTTATGGACGGACATTTTGTGCCGAACATCACCTTTGGGCCGGATATTGTAAAATGCATAAGAAAGCTTACAAATCTTGTGCTTGACGTGCATCTTATGATTGAAAATCCCGAGAAATATGTTGACGTTTTTTTAGCGTCGGGCGCGGATATAATTACAGTTCACTATGAATGTAATATGGATTACGAATACATAAAAAATAAAGTCAAAGCAGCGGGCAAAAAATTGGGACTTTCGATAAAGCCGAAAACGTCTGCCGACGCGGTTAAGGACTTTTTACCCGACCTTGATATGGTGCTTGTTATGAGTGTAGAGCCGGGTTTCGGCGGTCAGAAGTTTATGAGCGAAAGCCTTGAAAAAATCAAAAAAATCAGGCAAATGGACAAAAACATTGACATAGAGGTTGACGGCGGCATAGGCGAGGGCAATATAAAAGCCGTTGCTGACGCGGGCGCAAACGTGATTGTTGCGGGGTCGAGTGTTTTTAAGGCGGAAAATGTAAGACAGGCGGTTGAAAATTTAAAAAAGTTTTAGGAGATTTTTATGAGTGGCAAAGCAGTTATTGTGTCGGGCGGTACAGTTGATAATTACAGCTTTTACAGTGAGATTTTGAAGGATAAATACATTATTTGCGCTGACGGCGGAATATATCTTTTGCAAAAGCTTAATATAAAGCCCGATATGTTTTTGGGTGACTTTGACTCGTGCAATTTTGATGAAATTAAAAAAACGGGTTTTCTTGATGGTTGTAAGGACATTAAAAAATTTTTAATTGAAAAGGACGCGACCGACACCCATATTGCGGTGGATTTTGCTGTTGAAAAAGGCTTTGACGACATAACGCTTATAGGTGCGCTCGGAGGGCGGCTTGACCATTCGCTGGCAAATATTATGCTTCTTCGCTATTTGAATGAAAAAGGTGTAAAAGGAACAATTTTAAATGAAAAAAACAAGGCTTTTTTGACTGATAAAAGCATACGTCTTGAACCTGAAGAAAACCGAAAATTATCGCTTATTCCGCTGACGGATACGGTTGAAGGATTGACGCTTAAAAATTTAAAATATCCGCTTGAAAATTTTACGCTTAAAATGGGCGATTCAATAGGCATAAGCAATGAGTTTACTAAAAACTGCGCAGAAATTATTTTTAAAAAAGGACTGCTGCTTGTTATAATGTCGGAGGACTAAAAAAATGAACGGTTTATTTTTTCAAAACCGTTCGTTTTATTTTTCCCAAAATTCGTCTTGCAAGACGTACAGAGCGCTTTATTATAAGCCTTACCGGCATAAAATGCACAACGTAAAACGAATATGCGCGGTATTTAAAATCGGTGCATTCAATTCTTTTGCCGTCTTTAATGTATGCCTTTAAAATTCCTATAATTTGGTCGTTATGTATTGGATATTCCGAAGCAATATGATTGTCGCCGCGCATAACGTAGCCGTCTTTTTTTACGGCTATTATACGGTGCAGAACATACTCGCCGTTTTCTCGCTGATAAAGCGGAACGTCGCCTACTTTAAGGATGCCCGGCTTTTTAACAAGCACAACAGTGTCAACACCGTCGCGAAGCATTGGCAGCATACTTGTCCCGCGGGAAATTATTTTAAATTCGCCGCCCGAATTTATTACACTGTCCATAACGCCGCGCAGCTTATCGAGCGAAAATTCTTTGCTTTTTATGCTGTCACTCAATAACATCAGCTCCTTTTAATTTTGCCAAAAATGCATCGGCGTCTTCTTTTGCAGTATCAAAATCTATTTCAAATTCTTTCATAAACTTTTTATATAAGTCCTTTTGCGAAATTCCCCGGGCAAGCAAATCCCACAAAAATTTGCCTGTATGGTTAAGGCAGATATATCCGCTGAAGGTTAAGGAATTTTTGCCCGTTGCGGCAACAATATACTCTCCGTCCACCTCGTTTAAAACGAAGCCCTTTTTTATTTTAAGCTTTGCCATATGTTTCACCTTATAAAATGTATTTTGTTATATTTATATTATAATGCCTTTTTTCATTTAAGTCAAACAGAAATTTTTGCGCTTTTTTTGTAATATTTGCACATCTTATCTTAATTTAAAATTGGGTTTGTTATAAAAAATTTTTGTTGAATTAATGTGAAAAATATGTTATTATAAAGTAATCATATCTTTCACAGTAAAGATTTGGTTAATTATTTTTAAGGAAGGATGACCAACTTATGAAGATTAGCTTTTCAACGCTTGCTTGCCCGTATTTTAGCTGGGAAGACATTTACTCAATGGCGAAAGATTTAAATTTTGACGGAATCGAAGTAAGAGGTCTGGGCGATGATATTTTTGCAGTTACCGCAAAGCCGTTTACCGATTCTAAAATAGGCAAAACGATTAGCAAGCTAAATGAGCTTGGTCTTGAAATTCCGTGTCTTTCATCAGGCTGCCCTTTAAATGATAAAGAAAATTATGACGAAATTATTTTTGAAATTACAAAATATATTGAACTTGCACAAAGATTAAACACTCCGTATATTAGAATTTTGGGCGATACAGAGCCAATGCCGGTTGGTGAGGTTGACGATGAATATGTAAAAAAAGTTTTGCTCGACCTTGCAAAAATGGCCGATGGCAAAAATATTACTCTGCTTGTTGAAACAAACGGTGTTTATGCAGATACAAAACGTCTTAAAAAGCTTTTGGACGATGTAAACAGTCCGTATATTGCAGCGCTGTGGGATTTGCATCATCCGTACAGATATGCAAACGAAACGCCGGATACAACAATAGAAAACCTTGGCAGTTACATTAAATTTGTTCACGCAAAAGACAGCGTTATGATTGGCGGAAAATGCGAATATCGCCTTATGGGCGAGGGCGATTTGCCGCTTAACGATATGATTGGCGAACTTGAAAAAACCGGATATGACGGTTATATTTCGCTTGAATGGGTTAAAAGATGGTCAAAAGAGCTTTGCGACGCCGGCATAGTTTTTCCGCATTTTGCAAACTTTATGGAGCCGTACAAAAGAAAATCGCATGTTCTTTATGACAGCAAGAGCGGCAAGGGAAAATATATCTGGAAAAAAGAAAGGCTTATTGATGAAACCTTTCCCGATGTGCTAGACAGAGTTTGCAAGGAGTTTCCAAATCAGTACGCTTTTAGATACACCGAGCTTGACTATACAAGAACCTATCCCGAGTTTCGTGATGATGTTGACAACTTTGCGCGCTCTCTTATTGCAATGGGCGTGAAAAAGGGCGACCACGTTGCAATATGGGCAACAAACATTCCTGCGTGGTACATAACCTTTTGGGCAACCACAAAAATCGGCGCTGTGCTGGTAACCGTAAACACCGCTTATAAGGTGCACGAGGCAGAATATCTTTTAAGGCAGTCCGACACGCAGACGCTTGTTATGATTGACGGCTATAAAGATTCAAATTATATTGAAATTATAAGGGAAATCTGCCCCGAGCTTGATGAATGTGAAAAAGGAAATTTAAAGAGCAAAAGGCTGCCCGTGCTTAAAAACGTTATTACGGTGGAAAGCGAAAATAGCGGCTGCTACACTTGGGAGGACGCTTTAAAGCTTGCTGAAACGGTTGACGCTTCAGAGGTTGAAAAAATGCGTATGAAGGTGCATAAAAACGATGTTTGCAATATGCAGTACACCTCGGGCACAACGGGCTTTCCAAAAGGTGTTATGCTTACGCATTATAATGTTGTAAACAACGGCAAAGCAATTGGCGACTGTATGGATTTATCCACTGCCGATAAAATGATGATTCAGGTGCCTATGTTCCATTGCTTCGGTATGGTGCTGGCAATGACGGCGTCGGTAACACACGCAACCACAATGTCGCCAATAACGGCATTTTCTCCGCGAAAAGGATTGGCTTGCATAAATCAAGAACAAATTACCGCTTTCCACGGCGTTCCCACAATGTTTATTGCAATGCTGGAAAACGAAAACTTTTCAAAAACCGATTTTTCGCATATGAGAACCGGAATTATGGCAGGAAGTCCTTGCCCGGTAAAGGTTATGGAGGACGTTGTAAACAAGATGAATATGAAGGAAATCTGCATAACCTACGGTCAGACCGAGGCTTCTCCGGGATGCACGATGAGCAAAACTACCGATTCGCTTGAAACAAGAGTTAATACGGTCGGTTCAAATATTTTCGGTGTTGAGTGCAAAATTGTAGACCCCGAAACAGGCGAGGATCTTCCCGTTAATACCGACGGCGAGTTTGTTGCACGCGGCTACAACATTATGAAGGGTTATTATAAAATGCCCGAGGCAACAGCGGCGGCGATTGACAGCGACGGATGGCTGCACACAGGCGACTTGGCGAGAAAGACTGCGGACGGAAATTACAAAATTACAGGCAGAATTAAGGATATGATTATTCGCGGCGGCGAAAATATTTATCCAAAAGAAATTGAGGAATTTATTTATACCCATGACAAGGTTAAGGATGTTCAAGTTATCGGCGTGCCCGACAAGCAGTACGGCGAGGAAATTATGGCGTGCATAATCTTGAAAGAGAACGAGAGCGCAACCGAGGACGAAATAAAGGAATTTGTAAAGAGTCATATGGCAAAGCACAAGGTGCCGAAATATGTGGATTTTGTAAGCGAATTTCCTATGAATGCAGCAGGAAAAATTTTAAAATACAAAATGCGTGAGGCGGCGGTTGACAAATTCAATTTGCACGCTGACAGCAAAATTGTTACTGCATAAAAAAATAAAACCGTTCGAAAAAATTTTTCGGACGGTTTTTTATAACATAGGAAATTGCTCGTTTTGAGTGAGCAATTTTGCTTGTTCAAAAAAAGCGTACCTTTTTGCTCCCAAGATTGGGGGTTAGGGGGTTGATGCGTTTTAACGCTTTTTTATTTACGGTATTTTTAAATATTAAATGTGTAATTCTACGCGTTAAGGTTTTTTAGTTCTTCAAGGCAATCGGTGCAGATATTTCTGTCCTTATACGAAACAATGTTTCGTGCGTTGCCGCAGAACATACAGGACGGCTCGTATTTTTTAAGAACTATCGTATTTCCCTCCACGAAAATTTCAAGACTGTCCTTTTCATTAATTTCGAGCGTTCTGCGAAGCTCAATAGGTAGTGTTATTCTGCCCAATTCATCAACTTGTCTTACTATTCCTGTAGATTTTAACATACTTTGCCACTCCTTTATAAAAAAGTTTGCTATTATCAAGCTTTAAAGTATATTACCATATATTGTAAATAATGTCAATATCAAATCGAAAAAATTAATATTTGTCATTTAATTGTAATATTTTGTCACAAAATGTTACAAAACTCCCGACTTTATAATCGGGAGTTTTGTACTAATTACCTTAAAATGTCTTTGATTACATTTTTTGGAATAACAAATTCCGGGCAGCCTTGTGCGCCTGCCGCAACGTCATATTTGTCAAAGCAAATTACAAGTTCGCCGTTCGGATTGATGTAGAAATTCTGATCAGGTTTGATTTTTTCAAATACGTCAACGGGCGTTTCGTCTTTATCAACCCAGAAATATCCACCCTCTTCCTTGTTCATACGCTTCATTTCGCTTATAATATAGCTGCTTATAGGGGTTATATAATCCGAACCGTCCTTAAAGAGAGATTTTAGCGTTACAAGCTCGCCTGTTTTTTTGTCAATGGTGTAGAAGGTGTGTTTTGTTGATGATGATCCCGCAGTATAGAGAATATAAACATCCAGCGATAAATAATCATCATTGTCAGTTTTTACAATATAATCGGATTTTACGCCCATATGCACTGTTTCGTCGCCAAATTCTTTTTTCAGCTGTTTAACATCATTTTCGTAAGCTAAAATAAGCGCGTCCGCATTGTCTTTAAACTCCTTGTTAAGCTTATCTTCAAGCTCCTTGTCCAAAAGTCCTTCAATTTTCGGCGAGGTAATTTCGGCGCTGTATCCGTTTTCGCTTGATTCATAACGTCCGAGCGTAACAACCTTTACTATCTTGTTTAAAACGGGTATATCCTTTGCGGCGTATGCCAAAGATGGAGAGATGTTAAACGCCGCAACGCTTGCAATCACAACCGCTGCTGCAGTCGACGCAAAAATTTTTGTCATATACGATTTTTTGTTTTTGTTTTTAATCATATTAATCGTCCTTTCCTTAAAATCAGGGTTTATAGTGATTTTTTCGTATTCGCTTTTTAGCTTTTTAATCTTATCCATAAATTTCGCCCTCCAAATCAATTTTTAATGATTTTAGCGCCTTATAATAACGGGTTTTAACACTGTTTTCGTTAAGCTTTAAAATCTCACCGATTTCTGAAAATTTCATACCTTCCAAGATTTTTAAAACAATAATGCTTCTGTCCTGAAGGCTTAAATCTTTTAAAATATCGAAAAATTCAAGGTTGGTTTCATCTGTGTGCGATAAATTTTCGCACTCGGAAAAATCAATGCTCACAACCTTTTTGCCTCGGTTTATATGGCTAATTGCGGTATTGGTAATGATTTTGTAAAACCAGCTTTTTATGTATTGTTCATTTTTTAAGGTTTTTAGAGATTTTAACGCTTTAACGGTGCTGTCAGATAAAACGTCCTCGGCATCGGGCTTGTTTTTTACGAATGTGTATGCAAAGCGGTAAGCGTTTTCTATATTTTCTTCCATAAATTTTTCAAAGGCTTTTCGTGTCGACATCGTTTTAGCCTCCTTTCATATGTTTAGACTTATAAAACGGTAAAAAAGTTTCGGAAAATTTTGCTTTTTTTAATTTATTTTAAAAAATTATATGTAATTTCAAATAGTAAGAATTTTTTAAAAGAAATTGTAATATTGATAAAAATAGGGGGAAGGATAATGATTAATTATATTTGGGCGTTTTTGGTTGCGGTGTCGGTTATAACAGGTATTTTAACGGGAAATATCGACAGTGTGACAAGCGCAGCATTTGAGGGCGCAAACAGCGCGGTTACAACGGTTTTATCGTTTGCGGGTGCGGTGGTAATGTGGTGCGGTATGCTGAAAATAGCCGAAAAAAGCGGGCTTACAAGGGCATTTACGGCTGTAATTCGTCCTATAACCGGAATTTTGTTTCCCAAGCTTGACAAAAATTCGCCGGCTATTTCGGCAATTTCTATGAATATGATTGCAAATATTCTGGGACTTGCAAATGCCGCAACGCCGCTTGGATTAAAAGCAATGACCGAGCTTGAAAAATTAAATTCAAAAAAAGGTACGGCGAGCGATGAAATGTGTATGTTCGTTGTGCTTAATACCGCGTCCATTCAGATTATTCCGTCAACGCTTATTGCAATCCGCGCCTCACTCGGGTCGCAAAATCCCGCCGAAATTATTGTTCCGGTATGGATAACGTCAATAATTACAGCGTTTTGTGCGTGCGCAGTAACAAGGCTTTATTCCTGCAGTGACGGGAGGCGGCTATGACTAAAATTTCAGCTTTATGCGTGCCTGCAATGATTTTTTTAATTGTTGTATATGCGCTTTATAAAAAAGTAAACGTATATGAGGCGTTTATTGAAGGCGCAATGGATGGCGTAAAAACCGTATTTTCAATTTTTGCGCCTATTCTTGCAATTCTTGTTGCAATAAATATGTTTAAAAAATCAGGCGCAATGGATATGCTTACAGCGCTTATAACGCCTTTTGCACGGCTTATTTCATTTCCGACCGAAATGGTTCCGTTTGCGCTGCTGCGCCCGATTTCGGGCAGTGGCTCGCTTGCATTGGCAACCGATATTTTTAAAACCTACGGAACTGATTCGTTTGTCGGACGTGCGGTGTCAACGCTTATGGGTTCGACCGAAACAACATTTTATACCTTGAGCGTGTATTTCGGCGCGGTAAAAATTCACAATATGCGTCACAGCGTAAAATGCGCGTTAATTGCAGATATTGTGGGTATTTTTGTCAGCGTTGCAGTTTGCAGACTTGTTTTTAAATGCTGATTGAAGCCAATATTTTATGTTGACAAATGTCAAAAAAGAGGGTATAATATTTAATGTATGCGGCAAGATAATTTGCTGCATAAATTCTTATATAAAAAGAGGTGAAAATTGAATGAACGCATCGGGCAGCGGCGACATAAAACCCCCTAATTTATGCTTAATACTTTGCAAAAAGCGCACTGCTTGTTTTGGTGCGTAAAATTCGATTTTTTAATCATAAATTTTGGTGTTTTGTGTCTTTTTAAACTGCTTATAACATAATAATTTAAGGAGGCACCAAAATGCAGGAAAAAATTCAGGAAAGAATTTTATTTCTTTTGGAAAAAAGGAGATATGCCCAGCTTAAAGAAGAAATTTTGGACATAAATCCTTACGATTTGGCGGCTGTAATGGCGGATATTCCCATAGAGCAGCTTCCGATACTTTTCAGAATACTCCCAAAGGAGCTTGCTGCGGAAACATTTGTGGAAATGGACCACGATATGCAGGAGCACCTTATAAAATCGTTCAGCGATACCGAGCTTAAGGCAATGCTTAACGAGCTGTATGTCGACGATACTGTTGACATTATCGAAGAAATGCCCTCCAATGTTGTGAAAAGAATTTTAAAATCCACCGACAGTGAAACAAGGGCAATGATAAATCAGATTTTAAACTATCCTAAAGACAGCGCCGGAAGCATTATGACAACCGAGTTTGTAGACCTTAAAAAGGATATGACGGTTGCAGACGCTTTTGAACGCATACGCAAGGACGGTATTGACAAAGAAACAATTTATACCCTTTATGTTACAACAAAAAGCCGAAAGCTTATAGGCATTGTAAGCGCAAAGGATTTAATGCTGTCGGAGCAGAATGTTATTATTGAAGATATAATGGAAACAAATATCGTCTGCGTTGACACTTCGGAAGATAAAGAGGTTGTTGCAAATCTTTTTGACAAATACGATTTTCTTGCTATCCCGGTTGTGGACAAGGAGGAAAGGCTTGTCGGAATTGTAACTATTGACGACGCTATCGACGTTTTGCAGGACGAAACAACCGAGGATATTACCAAAATGGGTGCGGTTATGCCCAACGAGGACACATATTTTAAAACCTCGGTGTGGCAGCACGCAAAAAACCGCATTCCGTGGCTTTTGTTTCTTATGCTGTCGGCAATTTTTACGGGCACAATTATAACTCGCTATGAGGCTGCGTTTTCTGCAATTCCGCTTTTGGTTTCGTTTATTCCGCAGCTTATGGATACGGGCGGAAACTGCGGCTCGCAGGCGTCTGTGCTTATTATCCGCGGTCTTGCTTTGGATGAAATTAAGGTTTCGGACTTTTTTAAAGCGGTTTTAAAAGAACTTAGAATTGCAATTGTTGTAGGTGTTGTGCTTGCGGTTATAAACGGAATAAGAATTATAATTATGTATAATTCCGACCCGGCGGTTAACGCTTATGCGCTTGCTCTCGTTTTGGGAGTTACTCTTATGTGCACTATAATGCTTGCAAAATTTCTTGGCTGTGCTTTGCCGATATTTGCAAAAAAATGCAAGCTTGACCCTGCGCTTATGGCGTCACCGCTTATTACAACCATTGTTGACGCCTGTTCGATTTTGATTTATTTTAACTTTGCAATCAGATTTATGAATTATTTGGTAAAATAGTATATTGACGGATTTTGTAAAATATGGTAGAATATTTTTACTCGTTTTTAAAAACTTCCGAAGAAAGGGTATGAATATATAAAATGAAAAAAGGTTTGTTTGGGTATAACAAAAAAGAGGTTGATTTGGCTTTAGAAACCCTCAAAAATGAAAATGAGGAGCTTAATTTGAAGCTTACAAATATAATGATAGAGCTTGCCGAGGCAAAAAAAGAGGCGGCAAAGGCAGCCGAGCTTGAAGAAGTAAAAGATAAGCTTAATGAAATGACTGAAGAAAACGCGGCGCTTTGCGAAGAAATAGAAAGAGTTAAAAACGAAGCAAAATTAAGCGCTGCAAACGCATACAGTGCGGCGGGCGAAATTTGCTCAAAGGCATATGCCGATATGGACGCGGTGCGCAAAAATGTTGCAAAGGAACTCACCGAGCAGATTGAAAATTACGAATTGTTTGTTGCTGAATCGAGCGAGAATATGAAAAACGAGGTTGTAGGAATAAGGGCGCTTTATACCGAAATTTTAGATAAGCTTTTAAATACCACAAACGAGTTTGTAAATAAGGTTAAAATTATAGACGAGGGCGCAACCGAGCTTGAGGATAAATTGAGCAGTACGGGAGATATTCCCGCAAAGCTTAAAAAGGAAATCGGCGCAGCGCTTAAAACTCCTGCGGCAGAGCCTGTTTTTGACGCGTCAGAGATTTTGGCGAACGCGGCAAATACACAAAAGGAAGAAAGCAAAAAGGTTGTTGACATTTCGGCAACAAAAATTACCGCGATAAAATAATTATAATATCTAACAAAAAGCCCTGCGATTTCGCAAGGCTTTTTGTTTACAATAAATTATTGTAATTACATATAATTATAGTCTTTGTTTTTTATAAAAACAAGCGCCGCCGCAACAATAAAAGCAAGCATTTCGGATACAATCAGCGAAAACCAAATACCGTCAGTTTTAAAGAAAATCGGTAAAATTATAACAACAGCCGCTTGAAAAACAAACGTTCGCATAAATGAAATTACGGCTGAAATAAATCCGTTATTGAGGGCGGTGAAAAATGCCGAGCCGTAAATGTTAAATCCGCATAATGTAAATGCGAGGGAAAAAAGCTTTAAACCGTGCTCTGTAAGGTTAAGAAGCGCATTGTCGTATCCTATAAATATTCCTGCGAGAGGCCGCGCAAATGCAATAGAAATTACCGTTAGTGCAATACCGGCCGAAAACAAAATTACAATGCTTTTTTTAAAAATGTTTTTCAGTTCGCCTGTGTTTTTTGCTCCGTAGTTATATCCTACAATAGGCGCACTTCCGATTGAATATCCTATAAATATTGAAACGAAAATCCAGTTTACATACATTATAACGCCAAACGCCGCAATGCCATCCTTTCCTTCAAACCTCATAAGCTGAAAATTGTAAATCATATTGACCAGCGACATTGAAATGTTTGTCATAAGTTCAGATGAACCGTTTGTGCACACCTTTGCAAGAGTTTTAAAATCTGCCGTAGCTTTTGTAAGGCGCAAAAGACTTGTATTGTTTTTGCCGGCAAAGTATATAAGAGGTACAAGTCCGCCCACTGCCTGACTTATTGCGGTTGCAACGGCAGCGCCCGCAACGCCCATTTTAAGCGGAACAATCAAAATATAGTCGAGTATCATATTTGTTACACCTGCCGCAACGGTGACATAAAGCCCCAAATGCGGCTTTTCGGCTGTTACCAAAAAGCTTTGAAACACGTTTTGCAGCATAAAAAAAGTAAGTGCGCAAAGAATAATTGTGCCGTATTCAACGCAGTCGCCCAGCATTTGACCGTCCGCCCCGAGAAGGCGCGCAATAGGCTCAATGAAAATAATGCCGATTATTGTAAATACAATTCCCGTTATAATGGTTGTGTAAATAAGCATTGAAAAATGCCTGTTTGCCTTGTCTTTGCAGCCCTCGCCCAGCGTTTTTGCGATTGTCGCACTGCCGCCGGTTCCAATCATAAATCCTATCGTGCCGAGAATCATAAGAAACGGCATTATAAAATTAATTGACGCAAATGCGGTTTTGCCTACAAAGTTTGACACAAAAAGTCCGTCAACAATGCCGTAAAGAGATGTAAAAACCATCATCATAACCGATGGCATTACAAAACGTAAAAGCTTATTATAAGTGAAGTTTTCGGATAAGTGAATTTGCATAATTCCTCCGCAAAATTACGTATAAGAAGGTCATATAAATGGTAGTATAACACAAATAAAATTTAGTGTCAAGCTTTAAAATATATTTTCAAAGGATGGAATTTCATTTGTAAGAATGTCGATAATATGAAGCTTTGCGAGGCGGATTTCTTCGATTGCCTCATCGTAGCGTGCAGTATAGATTTTAGCGCTGATGCGAAGAAAGGTTTCGGATATATCGTCAAGATATTTGTGATTTGAAAACGCTAAAAGCATATTTTTTATGCTTTCCCAATAGTTTTCAACCTCTTCAAGATTTTCGACTATTTTTTTGTCGTCAAATTCAATAATGCTTTTTTCCAGTTTTTCAAGCCTTTCAATAATGGCGCTGCACTTTTTTTCAATGTAAAAATAATTGCAGAAAAGCAGTGCTATTATAATAATGAGCAATATCATAACAAAAATATAAGTTTTAATTTTTCGCACCGTCCTTCATCTGCATTGTTATAATGCCGTCGGAGTCGATAGAAAACAAAAAAACGTCTTTTGTGCTTTTAATATTGCGGTCGGCAAGCTTTTTTTCAAGCCATTTTATGTCCTTGTTAAGTTCACGGAGGTGTTCAAAACGAATTTTGCCGTCTGAAATTAGCACAAGCGGAACGCTCTCCTGATTTGGTTTTATTTTAAGGTCATTGGGTGTTACAGAACGTTTGTCTGATTTTAAAACAACGCTTAATTCTCCGTTGGTTTCAAGAATTGCCGTGTGAACATCGGCAACATTCGGGCAGTCCTTAAGCCGCAGTTCTTCAAGAAGATCCTCAATGTTATACCGCATATTACGCATTTGCTTTTCTGCAATAATGCCGTCCTTTATAAGATAGGTTGGTTTTCCTGTTATAATATTTCGCGCTTTTTCGCTTTTTAAGGTTAAAAATGATATGGTAACTTCAAATATAATAAGCGTCATAATAGGAATAACGCCGCTTAAAAGCGGAATTGCAATATCGGATACAGGAACGGTTGCAAGGTCGGAAATCATAATCGCCACAACAAGCTCGGACGGCTGAAGCTCGCCGATTTGACGTTTTCCCATAATTCGCATTGCGCAAATAACCAAAATATATAAAACTATTGTTCGTATAAATGCAATAGCCATTAAAAGCACCGCTTTCCTTTAGCTCTTTCGCATTTGTCACCCTTTTGGCATTTATAGCATATTTCGTTTTCGAGAAATTCACCTTTGAAATAGTGAGAGAGGTTTGAGAGCGTGACGTATGCAATGTTTTTAAGTGCCTCGTGGGTAAGAAATGCCTGGTGTGATGTAATTATAACGTTAGGCATTGCAATAATTCCTGCCAAAACATCGTCGCTTATTATTTTATAGGAAAAATCCTCATAGAAAAACTCGGTTTCCTCTTCGTAAACGTCAAGACCCGCCGCGCCTATTTTTTTGGTTTTAAGCGCGTTTAAAAGCGCCTCACTGTCAATTAACGACCCGCGCGAGGTGTTTAAAATATACACGCCCTTTTTCATTTTTTCTATTGATTTTTCGTTTATGATATGGTGAGTTTCTTTTGTAAGAGGGCAGTGGAGCGAGATAATGTCGGATTTTTCGCAAAGCTCATCAAAGGTTACATATTGAATATCGGAGTTTTTTTGCGGATACGGGTCGTAGGCTATAACGTTAAGTCCAAAGCCCTTGCAGATATTTATAAATGTTTGACCGATTTTGCCTGTTCCGACAATGCCTATTGTTTTTTGATAAAGGTCAAATCCGATAAGCGAGTTTAAGCTGAAATTATATTCGCGCGTACGGTTGAAGGAGCGGTGAATTTTTCGGTTAAGACACAAAAGAAGCGCCATTGTATGTTCCGCAACCGCATACGGAGAGTATGCCGGAACGCGCACAACGTGAATTTTTCCGTATGCTTCCTTAAAGTCAATGTTATTGTAGCCCGCGCAGCGCATCGCGATTATTTTTATACCCGCCTCATCAAGCTCCTTTACTGTTTCCTTGCCCAAATCGTCGTTTACAAATGCGCATACGGCGTCAAATTTTTTTGCAATATATGCAGTGTCGGGGTTTAGTTTAGATTCAAAATATTTAATTTCAAATCCAAATTCGTCTTTATACTTGTCAAAATAAATTTTATCATACGGTTTGGTGTCAAAAAATGCAATTTTTTTCATAAAATCTCCATTCTGCCGCCCTGCGCCGGCACATCATTTTACTTCCCTTATCGGCAGGGTAAGAATGATAAGAGATTTTTACGCCGATGAATGTTTAAACTGCCGAGGATTATTGTCATAATGAGTATTTAACGTCATAACCTCTTTTTAAAAACATATTCTTATTATCAAAAAAAATCTGAAAATTATGCTTAATTTTCAGATTTTTTCTTTGTATAATTATATTAATGGCTGATGAACAATTCTGAAACGCAGCCGCATAGCGGTTTGCAAGCGTTTCAGAATTGTTCGGGTGCAAGGTTTTTGTGCTGATTTTGTCAAAAACCTTGCACTTTGTGTCAGCTATCGGGAGACGACAACCGACACAAACAGTCAGTCAATCAATGTCTTGAACCTAAAAATAGCATTTCTGTTTTTAGGTGTGAAATTGTAAATTTCACACAAATTGTTTTACAAAACCATTTGTTCAGTAGACATTAATTACGGGGCCAGATAATGTCTGCCCCTTTTTTCGTTTTATATTTCAAAATCAAAATAACGGCAGGTGGATTGAAAATGAATTGGTTTAACGAATTAAAATCAGACTTTATTCTGAATTTTGTTAATGATAACAGATGGAAATTTATAACAAGCGGTCTTAAAAACACACTTATTATAACCTTTTTCTCTGTACTTATAGGTATTGCGCTTGGTATGATTGTTGCAGTTGTGCGTTCAAGCTACGAAAAAAATTATGACGAGATGCACAAAGGCGTTAAAAAGTTTTTTCTTAAACTTGCAAATTCAGTCTGCAAAATATATCTTACTGTAATAAGAGGAACGCCTGTTGTTGTTCAGCTTATGATTATGTATTACATAATTTTTGCAACGTCGAGAAACAGCCTTATGGTTGCAATTTTGGCATTTGGTATAAATTCGGGTGCATACGTTGCTGAAATTGTCCGCTCGGGCATAATGTCAATCGACCAGGGACAGCTTGAAGCGGGCAGAAGCCTTGGCTTTGACTACAAGCGTACAATGATATACATTATATTGCCGCAGGCGTTTAAAAATATTCTGCCCGCACTGGCAAACGAATTTATCGTGCTTCTCAAAGAAACGTCGGTTGCCGGTTACGTTACAATCCGCGACCTTACAATGGGCGGCAACATCATACGCGCGGCAACATATTCACCGTTTATGCCGCTTATTGCCGTTGCTGCAATTTATCTTATTCTTGTAATGTTTTTTACAAAAATTGTAAGCATTCTTGAAAGGAGCTTGAGAAAAAGTGAGCGATAAATTTCTTATAGAAACAAAAAATCTGTGCAAGCACTACTTAAACGGTGAGGTTGTCGCTCTTGACAATGTTACAACCGGCATAAAATCTGGCGAAGTTGTAGTTATAATAGGTCCGTCAGGCAGCGGCAAATCAACCTTTCTTCGTTCGTTAAACCTTTTGGAAATGCCTACGTCAGGCTCAATTATTTTTGAAGGAAAAGAAATTACTGACCCTAAAGTAGATATAAACATTCACCGACGAAAAATGGGAATGGTTTTTCAGCAGTTTAACCTTTTTCCGCATAAAAGCGTGCTTGAAAATCTTACATTAGGACCGATTAAGCTTTTAAAGCAATCAAAAAAAGAGGCGGAAGAAAAAGCTCTGACACTGCTTGAAAGAGTTGGCTTAAAGGACAGAGCAGACGCATATCCGTCACAGCTTTCGGGCGGACAGAAGCAGAGAGTTGCTATAGTGCGCGCATTGTGTATGAATCCTGACGTTATGCTTTTTGACGAACCTACAAGTGCTCTCGACCCCGAAATGGTCGGCGAAGTTTTGGACGTTATGAAATCACTTGCCGACGGCGGTATGACAATGGTTGTTGTAACGCACGAAATGCGATTTGCACGCGAGGTGGGAACGCGGTTAATATTTATGGCGGATGGTGCAATAGTGGAGGAGGGGACTCCCGCAGAAATTTTTGACAATCCTCAAAACGAGCGTACAAAGGCGTTTTTGAAAAAAGTATTATAAATTTTATGTAAAAAGATGCAGCCGATTATGACTGCATCTTTTTTATAATGCTTACTTTATGACAACGATTTCCTTAACCTCGTCTTTGTAAACTCTTACGAATACTCTTTCGGGGTCAAGCTCGTCGTATTTCTGGATATCTCCGGAATCACCGATAGTTACATTTTTGTTGTTTGTTTTGGTGTTTACATAGTAAATATCAGCGTCGCCGATTGCAAAGTTCATAATTTCGCCGTCGTTAACCTGGAGGTTGAACGAATTGGAGAATTTCTTTGTAACCTTACCGTAATAGGTCTGCAAATCCTCGGAGATTTCGTTTGCTTTTTCTGTATCTTTTGTAGAAATATCGAACAGAACAGTTACTTTTTCGATTTCGCCCTTAACGTTTGTTTTGTACTGGATAATGTCACCCTGTTCAAGACTAACCGGTTTGCCGTCTGCAGTTTTAACAAGAACGCCTGTTTCACTTGTATTCATTGTTACGGTTTTGCCGTCCTGAACTGCATAAAGCTTTTCGATATCCACGCCGTCCTCATTCTGCGTTTTTGTAATTTTGTCAACAACCGCGATAGAGGATGCCTCGTCAGCGTCACCGGTAGAGCTTGTTACAATAAGCACACCTGCGCTCAAGTCTTCGCTCAAATCATATACAACAACGTCGTATTTATCATCGTTGATAAAGAACTTTTTATCTCTTATTGCATAATCGTCTGTTTCGGTTTTACCGTCGGGAATATCAAATATAACTGTATCGTCCGTTACGGTTACGCTTGAAGCTGAACCTACAAGCTTGCTTGATGCACTCTTATAAACCGCCTCCGAAAGCGACATATTTTTAGAGAAGTTATCTTCGTCAACCTTGCCGTCCATATCCTTTGCAGTTGTGATTTTCGATACATCACCGTCCGAGTTTAATTCATAGGTTATAAGCTGCGGATCCTGTCCGATTAAATCAAGCGCGTCTTTTGCAAGTACACTTGACGAATTGTTAACTTTAATTTTTGTAGCAGATTTCAAAAGAAGTGTTTTTCCTTCTTTTGTGAAAAGTTCAAGCTCCAAGACTTTGTTTATGCCGCTTGCCATTTCAATGCTGTTAAGGTAAGCATAATTTGAGCTTATTCTGCTGTCAGCGTCAACTGCGGCAATTTTGCCCTGTACGTCAAGGTAGAAGGTACCTTCATCGTTAAGGTTTATTGTGTTAGGATAGTTTGCTGCAATTTTGTAGCCTTTACCATCAATATAAACCTTTTCATCATCTTTTTCGGATACCGTACCCGAAACCTTTTCGCTTGAAACTTCAATGTGAATGAACGAACCGTCTTTGCTCTGTGTTACAGTCAAAACATCCCACTCTTTAAGGTCTTTTATGCCGATAAATTCACTGCCCTTTTCGATTGTGAAGGAGATGTTTGTATCATCGGGGTCTAAAACCAAAGTTTTTTGACCGTATTTGTCTACTATTTTGTGGGTGCTTGTAAGCGCCTCTTCAACAACATAGTTAACTGTTTCGTTAACAAATACTATATCGTATTCGCCGTTTGTATCGCTGTCCAAAAGTGTAATTGTGCCTGATTCGATTTTTTTGAAATCTTCGAATGTACCGGCTTTGCCGTTATACATAACCTTTGCCTCTAAAGCAACAGTAGCTTTCTTGGCATTTTTGTCAGTTTCTTTGTTTACCCAATATCTTACTGCTTTTGACGATTCGGTATTTATAACCTCTTCAATATCATCAGCGTCAATCTTTACAGATTCATTTTTTCCTTCAACGGGAATTGCGACAAGAAGATTTCTTTCGTTTGTCTTGCCGTCTTTTTCAATATATGCGTCAACGTTAAAGCCTAATATTTCTCTTACGTCAGCGTTTGCTATATTGTAGATTTTGTCACCAATCTGAATTTGCGAATCCTTAAGATTGCTGTCGCCGTTGATTGCGGATGTTCCTACTGCTTTTACCTGGTCTGTTACCTTTTCAACATTAAGGTAATCATAAAGCAAGGTTTTGTCTACAACTTCGTATTTAACATCGCTGCCGTATCCAACCTGCTCCATAAGCTTAATTGTAAGTCCGTTGAAAACAAGTCTTGCCACTTTGCCTCTTGTTATACCTTCGTCACCGCTGCCGGGAACGTTCTTTGTAAGACCGATATTAGATGCGGTTACAAGGAAGCCTGTGGGGTAACCCCCTTTGGACTCCGCCATTTTTTCGTAGCCGAGCGCACGAACCATAATTGTTACCATTTCGGCATACGAGATTGTATCGTCGGGGCGGAAAGTTCCTACGTCATCGCCGATTACCAAGCCCTGATCGGTTGCAACGTTAATGTATCCGTTTGCCCAGTGATTTGAAACTACGTCAGGATATTTTGTAGGGCCGTTTGTTACTGACGCCACTTCCTGAAGGCCCAATGCAGAGATTGCAACTCTTGCACCTTCTGAACGTATAATCGTATCGTCGGGTCTGAATGTGCCTGTATCTTTATCGCCAACCATAATGTCTAAAACTCCCAAAACTTGAGCGGCCTCTTCATATTCTGTTCCTGCGACGTCACTCGGGATTGCAGCAAAAGCGGTGCTTGCTACCGAAGCTGCCATCACAAATGCAACGACTGTTGAGATGAGTCTTTTGAAGTTGAACATTAACTACTTCCTCCTTATATTTTCGGCATATTTGCCGTTTGGGTTTTGGAAAAGGCAGAAGCTGATTTTCCGCTTCTTAAAATCAGCTTGCCTCAACCTATGGCTATATAATATCGTATATCCAAAAAGATATCAACCCTCAATATGTGGGAGTAAAAACAGTATTTGGATATTTAAAAAAATCTGTTTTTATAAATTATTTAATTGAAATTAATTAAAACTTGGTGTATAATATATAATTGTATAACTAATTTAAAATACCCCCCTGCCTATAATATTTGATGGGGTTCGGTTACATTTTTCATTTAATATGAAAATATAAAACAACGGGCAGAGATTATATTAATTTTTTAAGAAGGTATGATAAATGATCAATGTGATAAGGCATTTTAAAACAATAACATATCACAAATATCTTGTTGCCGTGCACGCAGCAAAGTGCGGAATACTTTTTCAGGGGCTTATGCACGATATGTCAAAATATTCGCCCGTTGAATTTTGGGCGGGCGTAAAATATTATAAAGGTACAAAAAGTCCGAATGAAGCGGAAAGAGCGGATAAAGGATATTCTCTTGCGTGGATGCACCATAAAGGAAGAAACAGACATCATTTTGAATATTGGTCGGACTACAACCCTAAAACAAAAGAGATTTCAGCGGTTAAAATGCCGGTTAAATTCGTTGTTGAAATGCTCTGCGACCGTATCGCCGCAAGCAAGGTTTATCAGGGCAAAAATTATACAAATGCGCATCCGATTGAATATTTTTTAAAAGGCAAGGCGCGAAGAAAAATTCATCCCGAAACAAGTGACCTAATCGAACAGCTTCTTTGTATGCTCGCTGAAAAAGGTGAAAAATACACTTTTTCATATGCAAAACAACTTATAAAGAAAAATAAACACGAAAAATATTAAATCTTGTTAAAATTACCCTTTAAAAAGCAGAAAATATGTGATACAATATTTATATATGCACACAATCAATACGATTTATATATTTTATCTGTGAGGCGAATGGCATTTTAAAAATGATTGTTGCAAAACTTTTAATTATAAACAGAGTAAGCCTTTATAAAAAGTAGATTTTAACATTTTCAACGTAGAAAGGAAGTAAGGAAGAAAAATGATTTGGAACCCTAAATTTGAATGTGAGGGCAGAGCCGATATTAATGCTTTACAGCTTGCGCGGCTTAAAGAAACTGTGGAGCGAATTTGGAACAATGTGCCGTATTACAGAAAAAAGCTTGAAGAGGCAAAGGTTTCGCCCGACAGCATAAAAACACTTGACGATTTAAAGAAAATTCCATTTACCACAAAAGAAGATTTAAGAGAAAACTATCCGTTTGGACTTTTTGCCGAACCGATGAAGAATATCGTTCGAATACACGCTTCGTCCGGAACAACGGGAAAACCGACGGTTGTGGGATATACCAAAAATGACCTTGACACTTGGTCGGAGGCTATTGCGCGTCTTGCCTGCGCGGCGGGTGCAACAGAGGATGACATTGCGCAGATTTCGTTCGGTTACGGGCTTTTCACAGGCGGCTTCGGTTTGCATTACGGCCTCGAAAAAGTTGGGCTTGCTATAATTCCGGCGTCTACGGGAAACACCGAAAAACAAATTATGCTTATGAAAGATTTCGGCACAACGCTTCTTGTAAGCACACCGTCATATGCACTTTATATGTCAGAGGTCGCTGAAAAAATGGGCATTGACATCAAGAAAGATTTAAAGCTTAAAATAGGTATGTTCGGCTCGGAGGGGTCTACCGAAGAAATGCGGACTGAAATTGAAAAGCGCTGGGGAATTACCGCAACCGAAAACTATGGCTTAAGTGAAATTATGGGACCCGGTGTCGCGGGCGAATGTACCGAAAAATGCGGTATGCACGTTTCAGACGATTTGTTTATTGTTGAAGTTATCGACCCTAAAACCGGCGAGGTTTTGCCTGAAGGCGAGGTTGGCGAGCTTGTTATAACCAACATAAAAAAAGAAGGTATTCCGCTTCTTCGTTACAGAACAAAGGATATTACATATCTTGATAAATCTCCCTGCAAATGCGGACGAACAACTCCGAGAATTGCCAAAATTCAGGGCAGAAGCGATGACATGCTCAAAATCAAGGGCGTTAACGTATTCCCGTCGCAGATTGAAAGCGCACTTTTGGGAACAAACGGTATTGCGCCGTATTATCAGATTATTGTTAAAAAAGTTGGATACGTTGACGATATGGAGGTTCATGTTGAGCTTAACGATGACACCCTGCTTGAAAAATTCAGCGAACTTGAAAAGCTTGAGCGAACAGTAAGACACAAAATTAAAACTGTTCTTGGGCTTGATATAAAAGTTAAACTCGTTGAGCCGCAAACCATTGAGCGTACTGCGGGAAAATCCAAACGAGTGATTGATTTAAGAAAATAAGGAGAATTATATGAAGAGATTAATGATTGGTAACGAGGCTGTCGCAATCGGCGCATATGAGGCAGGCGTAAGGGTGGTTTCGTCATATCCCGGCACGCCAAGCACCGAAATTACAGAGTTTATTTCAAAGCGCGATGATGTATA
>JALEIO010000148.1 GCA_022769845.1 Oscillospiraceae bacterium | reverse complement strand
CAGTTTTTTTACATAACGTCAATTATTTATCCTCAATTTGTTTGAATATACAAAAAACAGACGGAAAATCCGCCTGTTTTGAATAAATTTTTTATGCCTGCTCCGAAACAAACGCAAGCTCCACGGTTTTTGTAAGAATATCAATATACGAAAACGAAAGGTTTGCACCGTCTGACATAATTGTAAAAATGCTTGGATAAACGTTTGAAATAATGCCTTTTTGCACCTTTCTGCGCCGGTTGCCCTTTTGCACAATAAATTTTATCTCCGCGCCCTTTTTATCTTTTAAATTATCCTTTATCGCCTCAACCGAACGGATAGTTTTCATAAAAGCCACTCCTTTTGGCAGTTTATACGATTATTATTGGCATAATTTAAAAATATATACATTATTTGTATTCCTTGCACATCTGTGCTCTTATATAACCGCGGTCGGAATTTGTGGACTCAACGTAAAATCCTCTGCCGTAATAAAACGTTACAAGCGACGAAATTTTCGAACCGGTGTGAAGATATAATTTTTTTACACCGAGCACACGCATATTGATGTCTACCAAATTCATAAGCGCCTTGCCTATACCTAAATTCTGAAATTTAGGGCTTACGCCGAAACGGCTTAAATACGCTGTGTCATCACCTGTTTTTTCAACGCGGACACTGCCCACAACCTCGCCGTTTATGTATGCCACAAGCACAATTTTTTTGTTTATATCGTTTTTTATATCGTTAAGCGACTCGTCCAAAGCGGCAATCGAACCGTCAATATTTGCAAGCTTTACATATGACGAAAACGCCTCGTGCGTAATTTTTTGTATCATTTCAGCGTCCTCTACGCTCGCATTGCGGATTTCAAATCCTGCGTTTACCATTTTGCCGTCCTCCCTTTTACGCTTTTATTTCAAATATTTTGCTTCTGTTTCCTCTTTTCCCATAAGAAGCGCCATAACAGCTTTCTGCGCGTGAAGCCTGTTTTCCGCTTCATCGAAAATCACAGAATTTTTTCCGTCTATAACGTCGGCAGTAACCTCATAACCTCTGTATGCAGGCAGGCAGTGAAGGAAAATTGCGTCATCCTTTGCAAGCGCAAACAATTCCTTGTTAACTTGATAATCGCCGAAAAGCTTAATTTTTTCAGACTTTTGACTCTCCTGCCCCATACTTATCCAAGTATCGGTATAAACCACATCTGCGTCCATAATCGCTTTTTTCGCGTCGGTGGTTATTTCAACCGTCACACCGGTTTTTTCTGCGGTATTTTTCGCGTTTTCTATAACCTCGCTCGGGCAGGTGTATTTTTCGGGCGATGCAACCGAAATATTCATACCAACCTTTGTGCAGCCGTATAAAAGTGAATTTGCCATATTGTTGCCATCACCGAGATATGCAAGCTTTAAGCCCTTGAGCGTACCCTTGTGTTCTTTGATTGTAAGAAGGTCGGCAAGCACCTGGCAAGGATGCAGATAGTCGGTAAGCGCATTGATAACAGGAATTTGACCGAATTTTGCAAGGTCTAAAACGTCCTGATGCGCAAAGGTGCGTATCATAATTCCGTCAAGATATCGTGACAAAACATTTGCAGTGTCATAAATGCACTCGCCGCGTCCGAGCTGAATATCGTTAGAGCTCAAAAACAGCGCGTGTCCGCCAAGCTGAGACATTCCCACCTCAAACGAAACCCTTGTGCGGGTAGAGGATTTTGCAAAAATCATTCCCAGCGTTTTTCCGTCAAGAATGTGGTGCTTTATGTGCTTTTTGTTTTCGTCCTTTAATTTTTCGGCAACTGTTAAAATATCAAAAATTTCTTTTTGTGAAAGGTCGTTAAGACTGATTAAATGCTCCATTTAAAATTCCTCCGTTATAATTTTTTCAAGCTTTTCAACAAACAAATCTATTTCTTCTTTCTTAATGATAAGCGGCGGCAGAATACGCAGAATGTCATCGTGAACCGCGCCCACAAGAATATGATTTTCAAAAAGCTTATTTTTTACCGCTTGTGCAATCGGCGCGTTAAATTCAACGCCAATCATAAGCCCCTTGCCTCTTATTTCGCCTATAAATTTCTGCGGCATATTTTTAAGCTTTTCAATAAAATACTTACCCATATTTCCACTGTTTTCAACAATTTTTTCTTCTTCAAAAATATTCATAACCGCTATTGCCGCCGCAGTGCAAAAAGGATTTCCGCCGAACGTTGTGCCGTGGTCGCCGGGGCTGAACGCTTCGGCAACATTATTCTTTGCAAGAACCGCGCCTATGGGAACACCGCCTCCGAGCGCCTTTGCAAGCGTCATAATGTCAGGTTCGACATTATAATGCTGATACGCAAACATTTTGCCCGTTCTGCCCATTCCGGTCTGAACCTCGTCAGCAATAAGAAGAATATTTTCCTCATCGCAGATTTTTCTGATTTCTTTAACAAAATCCTCACTGCAAATGTTAACTCCGCTTTCTCCCTGAATAAATTCAAGCATAATTGCCGCAGTGTGCGGAGTAATTTTTGCCTTCACGCTGTCAATATTGTTAATCTCGGCATATTCAAACCCGGGCGTCAGCGGCGCATACGGCTTTCTGTATTTTTCCTGTCCTGTTGCTGTTGCGGTGGTGATTGTTCGTCCGTGAAACGAATTTTTAAGTGAAATAATTTCAAATTTATCAATATTTTTATTGTAAAAATATTTTCTCGCAAGCTTTATTGCGCCTTCGTTGGCCTCCGCCCCGCTGTTTGCGAAAAAACATTTGTCAAATGCGGACATTTCAACCAGTTTTTTTGCCGCCAGCGCCTGATTTTCAACATAATAAAGCGATGATGTATGCACCAGCTTTTCAAGTTGATTTTTAAGCGCCTCGGTATATTTTTTGTGACAATGACCGAGCGCATTTACCGCGATTCCTGCCATAAAGTCATAAAAAACTTCGCCCTCCGGCGTAAAAAGCTTTATTCCGTCACCCTTTTCAAAAACAACCTTTGTTCGCTCACCGAAAGTATTCATATAATACTTTTTGTCTGTATCTATAATTTCGTTTAAAGTATAATTCATATTCTACACCTCGTTATGCGAATAATTATACAATATTTTTTTTTAAAAATCAATAGTAAATGTGTATAAACTTCGCCAATCAGACTATATATTTTTGCATATTTTATCACATTTTTGCATAAAAATACATTTATTCGCATAGGTATAAAATTTCAAATTGTGTCCACAATATACACATAGGAGGTGATTTTAATGTCAAATCAGAACAATAATCAGAACAACAACCAAAACAATCAGAACAAAAATAACCAGAATAACTCGAACAACAGATAATCTTTCCGAAATTAATACACAAATTTCAATTTAGGTATTGACAAAGCAAAAAAAAGTTGGTATAATGCAATAGCACGATAAATGATAGTTATTGTTGCTTATTGTGCTGTTGCATTTGCGGGAGTGGCTCAGTGGTAGAGCGTCACCTTGCCAAGGTGAACGTCGCGAGTTCGAATCTCGTCTTCCGCTCCAAAATTCCTCACACATATTCGGTGTGAGGAATTTTTAATATACATAGGAGTTTTACAATGAAAAAAATTTTAAGCTATGCACGAAGGGCTATTGAAGATTATAATATGATTTCGGACGGCGACAAAATCGCAGTGGGAGTATCGGGCGGCAAGGATTCGCTCATACTTCTCAATATGTTTTATCATTTGAAAATGTTTTATCCCAAAAAATTTGATTTTATGGGCATTACGCTCGATTTGGGATATTCGCAAAGCGATTATTCGCCTGTTGAAAAAATGTGCAAGGAAAAGGGCATTGAATACAAGGTTGTTAAAACCAACATAAAGCAAGTGGTTTTTGATATTAGAAACGAAAAAAATCCTTGTTCGCTGTGCGCGCGGCTTCGCAGCGGGGCAATAAACAGCGCGGCGCTTGAAAACGGCTGCAACAAGGTTGCGCTCGGGCATCATAACGAGGACGTAATTGAAACCTTCTTTTTAAGCCTGTTTTATGAGGGCAGAATAAACTGTTTTTCACCGGTTACGCACCTTGACAGAAAAGGAATTTACCTTATCCGCCCGCTTATTTACACGCCCGAAAGCGCTATCCGCGGCGCGGCGAAACGGCTTAAGATGCCGGTTTGCAAAAATCCCTGCCCTGCCGACGGATATACCAAGCGTCAGGAAATGAAGGAATTTGTTAACGAAAAAGACAGGCTCGACCACCATTTTAAAGACAGAATTTTCAATGCAATAAAAACATCGAGTATGGAGGGCTGGATTGAGCCGAATAAGAGGTGAAAAATGGATAACAAAGCAGTAATTGATAATGCGTTAAAGCTTGGAATTGAAAAGGTCGGTTTTTGTTCGGCTAAGGAATTTAACAGTGATTTTAAATCCGTTATAGCTGCCGCATTTGGGTATTACACAGGAGAATTTAATAACGCAAATATATCAAAATACTGCTTTGGGCTTGATTATCACAAGGTTATTTATGCGCTTTTGGAAAAGCTTGCGGTATCTATAAGCCTTTCAGATTACAAAATTTTTTGCGATACCGGCAAAAATGATGACCGAAAAATCGCGCAAAAATGCGGTCTCGGATTTTACGGAATAAATTCTCTTATTATCAACAAGGATTACGGCTCATATTTTTTTATCGGATATATATTCTGCAATGAAATTTTTGATTATTCCACGCCCGATTTTCAAAGCTGCAAAAAATGTATGGCATGCAAAAAGGCGTGCCCCGCACATGCCGTAAACGGCGATTTTACAATAAATGCAGAAAAGTGTCTTTCACACGTCACACAGAAAAAAGGCGAACTTACGCCCGATGAAATAAAAATGCTTGTCGAAAACAATGCCGTTTTTGGATGCGACATTTGTCAAACCGTTTGCCCGCACAACAAAAACGTTAAAAAAACAAATTTTGATGAATTTTCAAAAAATCTTATTACAAATCTTTCATATGACGAAATTTCAAGCCTGTCAAATAAAGAATTTTTAAAAAAATACGGTGACCGCGCATTTGCGTGGCGCGGAAAAAAAGTACCCGAAAGAAATTTAATGTATATAAAAAATGCTGAAAACAAATAATAATTACCGCAGGAAATAAAAATGAAAGCGGTGATTAATTTGAAGGTACGAGATATTATGTCAAACCCCCCGATTTCTGTATCGGGCGAGGATACGGTGTGTGAAGCGGCGCGTATTATGCAGGCACACAACATCGGCTCACTGCCTGTTGTAAGCGAAAAAAACACGATTGACGGCATTGTGACCGACCGTGATATTGTTTTAAGAACGGTATCGCGTGGCAAAGACGCTTGCGAAATAAAGGTTAAGGATATTATGACAACTGACGTTGAAAAAATTGCGCCCGACGCAGATGTTAAAGAAGCGGTGAAAAAGCTTAGCATAGATAAAATCCGCCGTATTCCCGTTGTGGAAAAAAACGAGCTTGTCGGTATGCTCTCAATAGGTGACATAGCAACGCAAAACACCTTTAGTGCCGAAATTGCCGATGCTATTTGCGAAATATCAAAATAAAAAAGCGTTTTTAACGCATCAACCCACTGACCCCCAATCTTGGGGACAAAAAGGTACGCTTTTTTTGAACAAGCTGATTGCGCACTTCTCGCGCGCAATTTCCTATGTTATAACAAAAAATTCTGCTCGAATATTGAGCAGAATTTTTTTGTTAATATAATACCCGATATTTTGTTTGCAGAGTAAAGTATCTCTGTATATTAGTCGGATTATCCAAAGCAATCAGATAATTTTTAAATTTTCAAAAAAGAGTTTTCACTTATCCTTTTTTTACAAAGTTACAATATAATTATTTTTACTTCCTTTTTTCTCAAAGTTTGTTTCATTTAAAAGTTTATCGCAATTTATACTTTCGGGAATTTGTATTTTTATTTTGCTTTCGGTACAAAATTTGTTTTTTCTTATACAAAGCTTTTCAAGCACAAGATTGTTAACTTTTGCTTCTACGCACAAACCGCCGTGCACATTAAGTTTAAAAGAAAAATTTTTTTGATTTTTTGAAAGTGCAGGTGCAATAAAAATTGTGTCACCCCTTTTTTGTAAAAGCATTTCGTTAAGTGCGTGTGCAAACATTCCCGCAGCAGTTGTAAACCACGGTCGATAATATGTTCCCGTTGAGTCATCGCTTATTTCATACATATCATAAAAAAGTCCTCTGTTTTCTGACGCTTCCTTTAAAGCTGCGAAACTATCTTCGCCTTTCATAAACCTTGCAAAAACAAGCGCCTTCCATGTTAAATACCACGAGCATACACCGCTTCCTACAGAATACATATTGCCTACCCTTTTTTCAGAATCAATGTAATTTTTTATACCGTTTTTTTGTAAAACACTGTCACACGGCACTACATCAAAAGGATAAGTCCCGCTTAAAAGTCCTATACTTACATCGGTGCAGCCATCATAAGGAATATACTTTTCTCCATCGTCAGGAAGTGATGCAAACAGCTTATCCGCACACTTTTTGCACCTTTTGGCAAATTCTTTATCTTCGCTTTTTAAATTTAAGATATCTGCAATTTCATATAAAACATAAAATGTTTTAATTACACCGCAGGTTGTCATATATGCATTGGATACCGCCGCGCCCAGTCTTTCAAGGTCGGTACACTTTCCTACAATTGTTTTTCCGTCATATGTTTTATAAATATGATAATCCATATAAAATCTTGCACAGCACTCAATAACAGGATATGCAACATTTTTTAAAAATTCTTTATCATTGGTAAATTTATAATACTGATACTGTGCAAGTGCAACAGCCGCCATATGAAAAATATGGTCATACCAAAAGCCTACACCTCCTGCTTCATTACCTTCTTCATCCGTCTGCCATGGATAGTGAGCCGATTTTTTATCGCACGCAGAACTTGCACGTTTTACAGCTTTTTCAAGCCCGTTAAATCGAAATTTTGGTATGCGGTATGCAAGATACATATGATTTGATGTGAGATAAGACATAAGCATATAAAACTCATCGAACGCAAAGTATTTTCCGTTCCACAAACCATTGCTTATTCCAACAGGAACAGACCATTTTGTCATATTGCATTTTAAATGGTACTGTGCTGTATTATAAACATTATTTATTTCTTCGTTATCAATTTCTGCATATCCTTCTTCAAAATATTTCCGCCATTTTTCACTATGCGTTTCTTTTTCCTTTTCAAACGAAGAGTATAAAACATAGCTTTTGATTTCTTCAGCTTTTTTCATGTAATCATCAAAATCAACGCTGTCGCAAAAAAGTATGTAAAAACTTATTTCGGTATCTGTCAGAACATCTGCCTCAAATAAAATTCGGTTTCCTTCTTTTTTTACCGTTACACTTTTATCGGAAAATACCTTTATTATACCTTTATCCTTAAAAATTGACGTAGGATGTGAATAAAAAATATCGTAACCGTTTTGTGATTTTTCAAATACCGCATCAGTAAATTCAGGCAATTTTTCTTTATCATCTGTCGAGCAAAGATTATATGAAAATTTGTAA
This sequence comes from Oscillospiraceae bacterium, assembly GCA_022769845.1. Lineage (GTDB taxonomy): Bacteria > Bacillota > Clostridia > UMGS1810 > UMGS1810 > Qingrenia. The sequence goes on along the minus strand of JALEIO010000148.1, from coordinate 2,347 downwards.
TTAAATTTTTGACAAGCAACAATTTTTTTATTTATTGCAATAAGATTGTAATCATGGTGCGCAAAAATTCTTGAGTTTATTAAAGCATTGTTTTCATAAATGCATTTTGATGACATAACTGCATTTTTAACATCAATAGCCTGACGAGCCTCTTTGACAGCAAGCCGTTTTTTGTTTTTGCATACACTTTGCTCAAAATTACCGTAAGAAATAAGTTCCTTTGAAGCAGTGTGCATATATCTTCTTCCTGCAAGCCAAATACGCATATCAGAATTGTTTTTTATAGCATATTGTTCTGCCATATTCTGCATACTGCCTTCAAAATCCGTCTGAAAAGATATACTTCCATTTCCGATTAAGGGTGCAACATAACTTTTTTTATAGTTCTTTAAATCAATAGTTTTATAATTCATTTTTAATTTCCTTTTAAAGTTCAACCCTATTATTCTTCTGTCACTACAAGTATTTCGCTGGTTCCCTGACCGTGAATATTAGTCTGAATGCCAATATTCATAAGACCTCTTCCCGTATGTATGCCGTAATCTTTTATATGCCTTGGAACTTCAGTTTTGTATTTCGGTGATGTTGTGTGATATTTATAATATGTTCCGTGTCCTGTAACCTTGTATTTTTTGTCAGGGTTAAGCGCCTTTAAACGAATAAAATCCGCCGTTTTGCCAAATTCGATATTCTCGGCAAAGCAAAATACAACATTTTTCTTTTTTTCATCTCCGCTGAACTGATACGCGCAATACGGACGGTCGTAAATCGAAACAAGTCTGTAAAATTCGCCTGTCTGAACGGTTTCGCGGATTTCTTTGTTAAGCGCAAGCAAACGTTTTAATTCAGCCATTCTCTCATCAGACAACTCCGCAAATTTAAGCGATACCGAAAGTCCGCTCATCATACCGACGTGCGCCTGAAACTCCATAGTTGTTTTTCTTCTGTTAACAAGTTGAGAATATAAATCTGATATAAAGCACGCACCGCCGGCAAATTTTGACGGCAAAAGATAGGTAAATCCTTCGTGCATTCTCAAACTGTCAACCGGATCCTGATTGTCGCTTCGGTGCATTCTGCTGGCAAATTTAAGCATACCAAGGTCGGTTCTTTTACCTCCGCCCGCCGAATTTTCAAATATAAGATTTGGAAATTTTTCTTTCAAAGTGCCGTAGCATTTCCACATATTTCTCACATATTTGTCCCACGCCTCTTTTTGATGCTTTATAGGCGCGCCTCGCCAGCCGAGGTGAGTGTTTGCACGGTTAAAATCGTTTTTTATGTAGTCAATTCCGTTTTCGGAAACAAGCTTTATCAAAACATTTGTTATATATTCGCACGCGTCGTCGTTCGCCATATTGAGAGAATAACATCCGATACCTGCTATTTCAAGGTCGCGGTGGTCATAGCCGACAATCCAATCGGGATGCTCTGTAACAATCTCGTTAAGCGGAAATACCGATTCGGGTTCAATCCACAAACCAAATTTCATACCGTACGAATGAACTCTGTCCGAAATAGCTTTAAGTCCATTCGGAAAACGAACCTTATTAACAGTCCATGTGCCGAAACCAAGACGGTGCGACTGCCCATTGTTTGTGGGCGAATCTATATCCTCCGTGCCTGTCCAGCCTCCCTCAAGCACAAAAAGCTCAATACCTGCCTTGTGCGCCATATCAACCTCTTTTAAAACAATTTTCTCATTCGCAACGTTGCGCAAACTGCCTGCGGTGTTATAAATAACCGGTAAAATTCTGTCCTTTTCTGTCGGATGAATAATTTCTTTTTTCTCGTATCTGTGCAGATTTCGTGTGACGTTTCCAAATCCGCCGTCGGTGTATCCTGCCGAAAATACGGGCGTTTCATAGGTTTTTCCGCCCTCAAGGCAGATTTCAAAATCAAAATCGTTTATACCACCCGTTATAACAATTCTGTCGGTTTGGTCGCGCTCAAAGATAAATTTCCAGTTTCCGCTCCAAATAAGCGTACCGAAATAAACACCACCAAATTCTTCAACCGCGGTTGTATCGTCAATCATAAAAAACGGCATAGCGTCATTGCCCGATAAACCTTTACGCGTTTCCACAACACGCCGTCCGTTTTTGATGATTTCCTGAGTTTTTTGAAATTCGTGGTAATACGCGCCGGGGAAATATGTTAGACGGTATTTGTCAATGTTCGGAAGATAATATTTTGCAGAAAATGCGTTTTCAATAACAAAATCGTCATCTCCGGTATTTTTTATTACCGCCTTTCGTTCTATTATGTCAAACTCCTCGATAAGTCGGTAAACAAGCGTAACCTCAACGGGATATTTCGGATCTTTTGTAACCACATAAAGAGTGTC
>JALEIO010000147.1 GCA_022769845.1 Oscillospiraceae bacterium | reverse complement strand
TTGCGTTAACTCTTATCCTTTCCAAAAACAGCGGATTTCGCTCGTAAGAAAAGTCAAAACGCCAATTTAAAGGAATGTCCTCGCGCATAAGTACAGGATACTCGTAGCGGTTAAAAATTCCGTTTATGCTGAATTTTTTCTCATTTTTTCGCTCTGTTACCATTTTGTGATTTTCGGTAACCTCTTTAACTCTTTTTTCAAAATATTCTCTGCTCATACCATACCTCCGAAAATAGATTCAATAAGGGACAAAGCTCCGTTATTAAATGTTTTGAGTGAGAGATAAAACTCTCATACGAAAAATCAAGTGTAGCCGAAAGAAAGTAATCCGAACTCCGATTTTGAGAGGCGGATTTTCGCTTTCGACTTCGTTAAAATACTCGGTAATCCGTCAGGATTACCTGCGTTTTTGCCTTGCGCAATCAAAAATCCGCTCTCTCAAAATTCTTCGACCTGAAAAGAATAGAATTTTGAGCAGATTTTGGTGCGGAAGATGAAGCAAGGCTGACGCCTTGCAAAGATGACAAGCCAAAAGATGCCGAAATTATGCCTTTTCAGGCGGGTTCGGATTACTTTCTTTCGGCTAAGGCAAAAGGAAACCTTTGACAATTTTAATATTTTGTGTTATAATAATCCGATAACATTACACTGAAAGGATTTACAAAAGAAATGTCGGAAAACAAAATGGGCACAATGCCTATGACAAAACTTATTTTATCAATGTCGCTTCCTGCGATGTTTTCTATGTTTATACAATCGCTTTACAACATTGTTGACAGCATATTCGTATCGCTTTTGGGCGAAGAAGCACTCACAGCGGTGTCGCTTGTTTTTCCAATGCAAATGCTTATAATATCGTTTGCGGTAGGAACGGGAGTGGGCGTAAACTCGCTTATCGCACGGCGGCTTGGCGAAAAAAAATATGACGAAGCCTCGCACGCCGCAAATCACGGTATAATTCTTGCAATCATAACATGGGCGGTTTTTGCGCTTATCGGCATATTTTTTACAAAACCGTTTATCACGTCAATGGCAAGGGGCGCACAGGGCGTGTCCCAAAGCATCATAAACTGGGGCATCGACTATATGTGGATTGTTATGGTGCTCTCGTTCGGCGTATTTGTTGAGGTCAGCATTGAAAAATCAATTCAGGCAACGGGAAATATGCTTTATCCTATGATTTTTCAGCTTATCGGCGCAGTAATAAATATTATTTTCGACCCTGTTTTCATTTTCGGATTTTGGTTTATCCCTGCAATGGGAGTAAAAGGTGCTGCCGCTGCAACCGTTATGGGACAGATTATTTCTATGCTTTATGCGCTCTATATTGCACATAAAAAGGATTTCCACGTTAAATTTTCGCTTAAAAATTTCAAATTCCGCTTAAAAACCGTTAAGGATATTTACATTGTCGGCATACCGTCTATAATTATGCAAAGTATTGCTTCGGTGCTTATCACTCTGCTCAACAAAATTCTTATCGTGCTCACGCCAACCGCCGTTACGGTGCTCGGCGTGTATTACAAGCTGCAGTCGTTTGTGTTTATGCCTGTTTTCGGTCTTACGCAAGGCGTTATGCCCATTATGGGCTACAACTACGGCGCGCGCGACAAAAAACGTCTGGTGGAGGCGGTCAAAAAAGGCACAGGCATTGCGTTCATCATTATGGCGGTCGGAACGGCAATTTTTTCTCTGTTTCCCGAGCAGCTGCTTAAAATTTTCAACGCAAAACCCGATATGCTGAAAATCGGCATTCCGGCACTGCGCATTATTTCGCTTAATTTTATGCCTGCGGCAGTCGGCATAATGTTCGGAACGTTTTTTCAGGCAATCGGCAAGGGCATTTATTCAATGGCGGTATCTTTTTTGCGTCAAATCGTAATTATTCTGCCCGTTGCAAAGTTTTTGTCGCAGTTCGGCGTAAACTATGTTTGGTTCGCTTTTCCCATTGCAGAATCGTTTTCGCTGATATTCTGCATATTTATGTATATTAATGTGTATAAAAAACAGATTAAAACAATGGAAACTTATGTAAAATCTTAACATTGACAACCCTTCGGTTGTTTTGTAAAATATTAATATATTATTGTATAAAAATTCAGTTTATTATATGAAGGGATTGATTTTTTTGAACATCACGCAAAAGATTATTAAAAGTCACCTCGCAAGCGGAAATATGGTTGCAGGCGAGGAAATTTCAATCAAAATTGACCAGACTCTTACGCAGGATTCGACCGGAACAATGGCGTATCTTGAATTTGAGGCAATAGGTATTCCGAGGGTTAAAACAAAGCGTTCGGTTGCGTACATCGACCACAATACGCTTCAGTCGGGTTTTGAAAATGCCGATGACCACAAGTATATTCAAACGGTTACAAAAAAACACGGCATATATTTTTCGCGTCCGGGCAACGGAATTTGCCATCAGGTGCATCTTGAGCGCTTCGGCATTCCGGGTCAGACTCTTTTGGGCTCTGACAGTCATACTCCCACAGGCGGCGGAATAGGTATGCTTGCAATCGGCGCGGGCGGTCTTGACGTTGCGGTTGCAATGGGCGGCGGTGCGTATTATATAACAATGCCCAAGGTGGTAAGAGTTAATCTTATCGGCAAGTTAAAACCGTGGGTTGCCGCAAAGGATATTATTTTGGAGGTTCTCCGTCTTTTAACCGTTAAAGGCGGCGTAGGCAAGGTTATAGAATATTCGGGCGAGGGTGTAAAAACCTTAAGCGTTCCCGAAAGAGCAACAATTACCAATATGGGTGCGGAGCTTGGAGCAACAACCTCGGTTTTCCCGAGCGATGATATTACAAAAGAGTTTTTGAAGGCGCAGGGCAGAGAAGAAGATTTTTCTTACATTCTGCCGGACGAGGACGCGCAATACGACGAAGAAATTACAATAGATTTGTCATCTCTTGTTCCGCTTGCGGCAAAACCGCATATGCCGGACAATGTTGACACCGTTAAAAATATAGGCAAAATCAAGGTTGACCAGGTTGCAATCGGCAGCTGCACAAACTCGTCGTATATGGATATGATGAAGGTTGCAAAAATTTTGAAAGGAAAAACCGTTGCGGAAGACGTAAGCCTTGTTATATCTCCGGGTTCTCGTCAGGTGCTTAATATGCTCTCCCAAAACGGTGCTCTTGCCGATATGATTGCAGCAGGCGCGCGTATTCTTGAAACCGCGTGCGGTCCGTGCATCGGTATGGGTCAGTCGCCGAAAACCGATGCAATTTCCCTCCGAACCTTTAACCGAAACTTTGAAGGACGAAGCGGAACAAAATCGGCAAAGGTTTATCTTGTAAGCCCCGAAACGGCTGCGCTTTCCGCAATAAACGGATATCTTTCCGACCCGACAGAGCTTACAATTTCAAACGAAATCGAAATGCCCGAAAAGTTTTTGATAAACGATAATATGGTGGTTGAACCAGCTCCCGAAAATAACGATATCAAGGTTGTACGCGGCCCGAATATAAAGGAATATCCCGTTAACGGCAAGCTTGAAAATACCGTTTCGGGCAAAGCGCTTATAAAAGTTGAGGACAACATCACAACCGACCACATTATGCCCTCCAACGCAAAGCTTTTGCCGTATCGTTCAAACGTACCGTATCTTTCCAACTTCTGCCTTGCTCCGTGCGATGATAAGTTTTCGGAGCGCGCAAAGGAAAACGGCGGCGGATTTATAATTGCCGGCTCAAACTACGGTCAGGGCTCATCGCGCGAACACGCGGCTCTTGCTCCGCTTTATCTCGGCGTAAAAGGCGTTATAGCAAAATCGTTTGCCCGTATTCATATGGCAAATCTTATAAATTCGGGTATTTTGCCTATGACCTTTGCTGATGAAGCCGACTATGACAAAATTGATATGATGGACGAGCTGGTTATAGAAAATGCCATTGACAGCGTTATGAAGGATAATTCGCTCACCGTTAAAAACCTCACCAAAGGCACTGAATTTAAGGTTAATTTTGCACTTTCCGACCGTCAGAGAGATATAATGGCGCTCGGCGGACTGCTCAACTACACAAAAGAAATGTCTAAATAATAAGGAGATAATTATGAACGATTATATAAATCAGGCTACCGAAAAATTTGCCGCGCTTTTAAAAAAACAGCTTGAAAGAGCCGAAAAGCTCAATGCAGGCGAAGAATTTACCGATTTTGCCGCGCTGGACAAAATTGTTATCGGCATTATCCCGGGCGACGGAATAGGCCCGATAATCCTACGCGAGGCGTAAAGAATTTTGTAATTTCTGCTTAAGGACGAGATTAAAAACGGCAGGGTAGAGCTTAAAAAAATTGAAGGTCTTACCATTGAAAACAGGGTTAAACAGCTTAAATCCATTCCCGATGACGTTATGGCTGAGATTAAAAGCTGCAACGTACTGTTAAAAGGGCCGACAACTACGCCAAGCAAGGGCGACGGTCTGCCGAACCTTGAAAGCGCAAATGTTACAATGCGCCGTGAGCTCGACCTTTTTGCAAATGTGCGCCCTGTAAAGGTGCCCGAAAAGGGTATTGACTGGACGTTTTTCCGCGAAAACACCGAAGGCTCATACGCTGTCGGCTCGCAGGGAATTAATGTTACCGATGACCTTGCGGTGGATTTTTGCATACATACAACGGGCGGCTGCGAAAGAATTGCAAGAGCTGCGTTTGAGTTTGCAAAAAACAACGGTAAAAAACGCGTTTCTGCCGTTACAAAAGCTAATATCATAAAAACCACCGACGGTAAATTTTTGGACATCTGCAAAAAAGTTGCCGAGGATTATCCCGATATAACGCTGGATTCGTGGTATGTTGACATTATGACAGCAAATCTTATCAACGAGGATATAAGAAGTTCGTTCGAGGTGTTTGTTCTTCCTAACCTCTACGGCGACATCATTACTGACGAGGCGGCTCAAATTCAAGGCGGCGTCGGCACGGCAGGCAGTTCAAACCTCGGCAAAAAATATGCTATGTTTGAGGCAATTCACGGCTCTGCACCGCGTATGGTCGAAGAGGGCATTGCCGAATACGCAAATCCGTCAAGCATACTCAAAGCGGCGGAAATGATGCTGCGTCATATTGGATTTACCGACAAGGCAAACCTTCTTGACGCCGCGCTTACCATTTGCGCCGACAAAGAGAAAAAGGTTGTTGTAACAGGAAATAAAGACGGAGCGACGACAAAAGAATTTGCAGCGTACGTTATGGAAACGATTGAAAAAATGTAATAATCTTTTCGGGGGTGTTAAGGTGAAGGAAAAAAAAGTTCCCGATATCGTTGCACGCAGGCTGCCGAGGTATTACAGATATCTTGACGACCTTTTGAAAAAACAGATTTACAGAATATCATCAAGCGAGTTAAGCCGTAAAATGGGCGTTACCGCCTCGCAGATAAGGCAGGATTTTAACTTTTTCGGTGGATTCGGACAACAGGGTTACGGCTATAATGTTGAAATGCTGCACAAGGAAATAGGCACAATTTTAGGCTTGTATTCGGGCAGAAAAACCATTATTGTCGGCGCAGGATATTTAGGTCACGCGCTGGCAAATCATACAAATTTTAAAAAAAGGGGCTTTACCCTTATCGGCGTTTTTGACAACGACAAGGAAAAGGTGGGCAAAAAAATTTGCAATATAAATGTGTCGGATTATGATGATATTGCAGATTTTATTAAGCAAAACCATCCCGACATTGCAATTTTGGCAGTGCCGCGTTCTGCCGTTAAAGAGGTGGCGGAAAATCTTATTTCGCTTGGAATTAAGGCAATTTGGAATTTTTCATATACCGAGCTTGACGAACAGGAAAACGTTGTAATTGAAAACGTGCATCTTTCAGACAGTCTGATGATGCTGTCGTATAAACTAAACAATATTGAATAGCTAAAAAGCAGGCAATAAAATTGTCTGCTTTTTTGGTAAAAACACAAAAACGGAATGTCTTTTTTAAGACATTCCGTTTTTCTCACTTTATTCAAGAAAATCCTTTAATTTTTTACTTCTGCTCGGATGACGCAGTTTTCGCAGAGCCTTTGCCTCAATTTGGCGGATTCGCTCTCTTGTAACGTTAAATTCCTTGCCCACTTCTTCAAGCGTTCTTGCCCTGCCGTCATCAAGACCGAAACGCAGTCTCAACACCTTTTCTTCACGCGGGGTAAGCGTTTCGAGCACATTCATAAGCTGCTCTTTTAAGAGCATAAACGCCGCCATATCCGACGGTGCCGGCGCGTCATTATCCGGAATAAAATCGCCGAGTATGCTGTCCTCTTCCTCGCCTATAGGCGTTTCAAGCGAAACAGGCTCCTGTGCGATTTTCATAATTTCGCGCACCTTATCCTCGCTTACACCCATAGTGTTTGCAATTTCGTCAACGCGCGGCTCGCGGCCGAGCTCCTGCAAAAGCTGACGCGACACTCGGATAAGCTTGTTTATGGTTTCCACCATATGAACAGGAATTCTGATTGTTCGCGCCTGATCGGCAATCGCCCTTGTAATTGCCTGCCTTATCCACCAGGTTGCATATGTGCTGAATTTATATCCTTTTGTATAGTCAAATTTTTCAACCGCTTTAATAAGACCGAGATTTCCCTCTTGAATAAGGTCGAGAAAAAGCATACCTCTGCCGACATAACGCTTTGCAATGCTGACAACAAGCCTCAAGTTTGCCTCGGAAAGACGTTTTTTAGCGGCTTCATCACCGTTATGCATTCTTTCGGCAAGCTCAATTTCCTCGTCGCTTGTAAGCAGCGGCACTTTTCCAATCTCTTTAAGGTACATTCTCACAGGGTCGTCCAAACCCACGCCTTCGGGAATTGAAAGGTCAATTTCCTCCTCATTGGTTTGAATTTCAGCAAGCTCACGGTCTAAATCTTCAACAAGCTCAATACCCAGGTGTTCCAACGTTTCGTAGATTTTTTCAATCTGCTTTACATCTAAATCAATCTCGGAAAGAGCATCCATAATTTCCTTGTAGGACAAAACGCCTTTTTTCTGACCGACTGCGATAAGCTTTTTTATAATCGCTTTTTTATCGTTATTTTGCAGTGCGGCTTTGCCCTCAACAGTGTTTTTTTCTTCAGCCATATTCTGCCTGCTCCTCCTTTCGTAAGTAAAAATTATTTATTTTTCAAAAACTCGTTCAAAGCCTGCATATCGCCGCTTTGCAAAAGAGCTTGTATTTTTGCCTTGCGCATTTCCTGCTTTATTGCAGCAACATAATCGGAAACAGCTTTTGACTTATCATCGCACATTGCGTCGATTGTCAGTATTTTTGTCACTTCGCCGATTTCGTCATCGTCAAACAGCGCCATAACGCTGCCCGCCTCAATTCTCTGATGCGATTCTGCCTTTTCTTTTATAATTTCAAAAAGCTTTTTTTGAGTTTTATTTTCAAACAAATCCTCGCTGATTATTCCGCTAAATCTTTCCAAAATGCTCACGTTATCGGCAAGCACCGACAAAAGCAGCTCTCTTGTTTTTTCAAGCTTATCGGAAACTATTGCGCCCGCATACGGCAGAATATCAGGACTTTTTGCCCCCAAATCACCTTTAACAACGCGTGTTTTTCCAAGCTGTGCATAAATTGCCTGCGTGCCCGTTTTGGCGCGTTTTGCAATTTCTTCTATATAAACATCCAGTTCCACATCGTTTTTCACCTTTGCAAGGTACGGCAGAAGGTCGGAAATATAGCGTATTCTGTCCTCAACGTTTATTTGCAGTTCATATTTTGCCCCAAAAATATCCATTAAATACAAAATGTCGGATTTTCTTTTGTTTATCAGCGTTAAAAATCGGTCTTTTCCATATTTTTTCAAAAATTCGTCAGTATCCTTTGCACCCTCAACCGTCATAACGCTCGCTTTAATATCGGCATCGCGAAGTATCATAATGGCTCGCTTTTTGGCTTCAAGCCCTGCTTCGTCGCTGTCATAGCAAATTATAATCTCGTTAAAATAACGTTTCAAAAGCTTTGCCTGGTCGCTTGTAAGGGCGGTGCCCAGCGTGGCAACAACGTTTGCTATACCATGTTTTACCACCGATATTACGTCCATATACCCTTCAACCAAAATAACCTCGCCTTTTTTTGCACGCCTTGCAACGTTAAGCGAATACAAATTTTTGCTTTTATTGTAAATAAGCGTATCGGAGGTATTTAAATATTTCGGGTTTACATCCTCCGTAATGCGCCGTGCGCCAAAGCCGATAACCTTGTCGTTTATGTTGAAAATAGGAAACATTATTCTGCCTCTGAAACGGTCAAAATATGCGCCGGAATCGTTTTTGGACGCAAGCCCTGCGGCAAAAATGTCGTCCTCTTTATATCCTTTTTCAACAAGATAGTCCAAAAGCGAACGCCGTTTATTGGGAGAATAGCCGAGAGTATAAAACTTTGCGCATTTGCCGTCCAAGGCGCGTTCTTTAAAATACGCCACCGCAGCCTTGCCCTCGCTTGATGAAAGCATACTGTAATAAAAGAGCGCCGCTTCCTTGTTTATTTCAAAATAAAGCTCTTTTTTGTCTCTTATTGCCGCTTCTTGTTTGCTGTCGGAATAATTCGTTTCGGGAAGTGCAATGCCCGCTCTGTCAGCAAGCTTTTTAAGCGCCTCGGTAAAGGTAAGGTTTTCCATTTTCATAACAAAGCTTATCGAAGTGCCGCCTTCTCCGCAGCCAAAACAGTGAAAAATTCCCTTTTGCGACGAAACCGAAAAAGAGGGTGTTTTTTCGTTATGAAACGGGCAAAGCCCCATATAATTTGAGCCGCTTTTTTTAAGCGGTACATATTCAGACACAACATCGACAATATCGTTTTTGTCAATGACCTCCTGAATAATATACTCGGGATAACGAGGCAAAATTCATCACCATTTTTCCTTATTTTTTGCACAAATATTCTAATTCGACTTTTTTTGCTAAATTCCTTCTTTAAATTGCATATTTTTAAAAAATTCCTTATTTTACCACGTTTGCGGCACAAAAAGTTGGTTGAATTTTTTCAAAATATATCCGTCGGTCATACTTGCAATATAGTCGCACACAACGGTGTCAATATCGTAATCTTTCAAAAGGTTTATAAATTCGGGCGGCATTTTTTCGGGATTTTCATAGTAATATTTATACATTTTGTCAATGACAAGCTCCACTTTTTTATCCTGCTCGCCGATTTTTTTGTAAACCGTATCAAACATAAACTGCCTAAGCCCCATCATAGCGCTCTCAATTTTTTCGCTCATAGACACCTCATTGTTTTTCAAGGTGGTTGATATAATATCGGTAATAAGCGTGTTTATGCGCTTTGAATGACGGCCTCCGAGAACTTTTATATACTCCTCGGGAAGGTCGTTTTGCGTAATTATCCCTGCTCGCAGTGCGTCGTCAATATCGTGGTTAAGATACGCAAAGCGATCGGCATATTTTATAATTTTTCCCTCACGCGTGCACGCAGTCATATTGCCCGCATGATTTAATATTCCGTCGCGGACCTCATAAGTAAGATTTAACCCTTCGCCATCCTTTTCCAGCACATCCACAACGCGCAGGCTCTGCTCGTAATGCTTAAACCCCTTGGGAGAAAGGTTGTTTAAAATATGCTCGCCCATATGCCCGAAAGGCGTATGACCCAAGTCGTGGCCAAGACTTATCGCTTCGGTCAAATCAACGTTTAAACGCAGTGCCTTTGCAATGGTGGTGGCAATCTGCGACACCTCCAGCGTGTGCGTAAGACGCGTTCTGTAATGGTCGTTGTCGGGCGAAATAAAAACCTGTGTTTTGTGCTTTAGCCGCCGAAACGCCTTGGAATGAACAATTCTGTCACGGTCGCGCGAAAATTCGGTGCGGATTTCGCACTTTTCCTCATCTTTTTGCCTGCCTTTGGTATTTTTTGAAAAACAGGCGTATTTGCAAAGGTATTTTTCCTCCAGCATTTCGCTTTGTTCTCGTATGTTCAAATTCTTATTTTACCTCCTCGGCAAATCTTTCGCATATTAAATCAATACGCGTATGCGCATTTGTATCTTCGCTTGCGGGGTGCTTTGCGCAAACGCCCATATGCCCTGCGCCAAAGCCTTTTGAGCTTGGACCGATAATTGTAAAACCGTCTACCAGCATAGCGTCCTGGATTGCGCGCACTGTCGCCTCCTGACCGCCGAAAAGTGAGCCGCCGCAGGTAAACACACAGCCTAACTTTCCGACAAAAGCCTTTCTTGCGCGCGCAGAGCGCGTTTTGTCAAACAGGCATTTAAGCTGTGCGGTCATAGAGCCGAAATACACGGGCGAACCAAAGATTATGCCGTCCGCTTGTTCCATCTTTTGCAAAACCTCTTCAAGCTCGGTATCTTTATAGCAGCTTTTATTGCACGGCGACGAGCAGCACATACAAAACGGGGTTTTTGCCGAATCAAGCGCGCCTTGCAGATAAATAAGCTCGGTTTCAAAGCCTTTTTTTTCAAGCTTTTCAAGCGCTGTTTTAAGCAAAAATGCCGTATCGCCGTTCTTATGCGGGCTTGCATTTATCGCCAGTATTTTCTTTTTGTTTTCCATAACATTCACTTCCTTATTAATATAATACCACAAAATTTTAAAAAACCCTTTTTTTCGCGTAAACTGCGGCTTTTAAATAAACATTTTTAAAATGATAATCACTAAAAGCCCCGGAACACCCAAAAGCCCCAAAATAAGCGCCGTTACGGGATTTATGCCGATATAAAATCCTGTAAGATGCGAAAACGAGTTGATAATAAAGAGCAGCGTCAACCCGATAAAACTGCTGAAAAAGAATTTAAAAATAACCTTGAGCGGCTTAAAAAATATTTTGCATACCGTAAAAATTATCAAAAGTCCCAGAATGTATCCGAGAAATTTTGAAAATACTTCCATTTCCATAAAAAATCCCCCTTTATATAACCGGCAGAAGTATGCTTTTTTGTTCCGAAACGTATGTCCACTAAAAATATATAAATTTTTTGCTTCAAATATTACCTTATATTAAGCCGAAACGTCATTGCATATCCTTTAGATATGTTAAATTTATATATGCACCTGTTAATTTTAATGCATGATTTGAACAATATTGACAGATTGTTATAAAATATTGCCAAAATTAAAAATAGCTCTTGCAATATTTTCATAATGTGATACAATATGATAAAATCAACTCCAAAAGGAAGTTTTAATTATGAAAAAAGAATACAATCTTGGCATTGTGGGCTACGGCGGAATGGGCAAATGGCATCATCTTAATATGGACAGAATTGACAGGGTTAATCCCGTTGCGGTGTGCGACATTGCAGAAAGCGCGCGAAAAAGGGCAGAGAGCTACGGACTTAAAACCTATGACAATATAAACAAAATTTTAAAGGACGATTCCATTGACATTTTGGTTATCGCAACACCGAATCAGTTTCATTGCCCTTATGCAATAAAGGCAATGAAAGCAGGCAAGCACGTTATAACCGAAAAACCCGTCACTACATCAAGCGCAAATCTTCAAAAAATGATTGACGCGTCAAAGCTTTATAACAGAAAGTTTTCGGTGCATCAAAACCGCCGCTGGGATAAAGATTATCTCACTATCAAAAAGATTGTTGACGATAAAATGATAGGCGATGTTTTCACTGTTTCATCAAGAGTTATGGGTTCGCGCGGAATTCCGGGCGACTGGCGCGCATTTAAAAAATGCGGAGGCGGTATGATGCTTGACTGGGGAGTTCATCTTATCGACCAGGCTCTTAATATGATAAATTCACCCGTCCGCGAGGTTTATGTGCGTATGCAGCACGTTCATTATAATGAGGTTGACGATGGATTTTCGCTTATTCTCACCTTTGAAAACGGTGTGGTTTACACAATTGACGTGTTTACGTCCTGCTACATAAATCTTCCCAGATGGCACGTTTGCGGCTATGAGGGAACGGCAGTTATAAACGATTGGAGCTGCGACGGAAAAATCGTGAAAATTCAAAAGGGCAAAGAGAACGAGGACGCAATTCCCATTGAGGCAGGAGCCGGTCTTACCAAAACAATGGCGCCGCGAACCGACAAATCCACAACAGAGCATCCTCTCCCGCATATAGAATGTGATGAATGGGTTGAATATTACGGCAACTATGTAAATGCCATAGAGGGCAAAGCAGAGCTTTTGGTTCAGCCAAGCGAGGCAATGAGAGTTATGCGCGTTATGGAGGCAGCGTTCAAATCCGAACGTCAGCAAAGGTCGATAAAAGTTAACATATAATATTTGCAAAAATTTTCGGGGGACTTTAATCCCCCGTTTTTTATAACATAGGAATTTGCGCGCTAGAAGCGCGCAATCAGCTTGTTTCAAAAAGCGTACCATTCTGCCCAAAGATTGAGGGTTAGGGGGTTGATGTGTTAAAAACGCTTTTTTACTGCGCATTTTTAAGCATTGTTTCCATAAAAATTCCGTATCCTTTTGTCGGGTCGTTCACAAAAACGTGCGTCACAGCGCCTATGATAAGGTCATTTTGAATAATCGGACTCCCGCTCATTCCCTGAACAATTCCGCCTGTTTTTTCAATTAAATTTTTATCGGTAACCTTAATCACCATACCCTTTGTCGAATTTTCGTTGTAGCGCATAACCTTTAAAATTTCAATTTCGTATTTTTCAACTTTTGTGCCCGAAATGTTGCTCAAAATATATGCCTTTCCCTCGGTTATTTTGTCGGATGTGCCGACATAATATTCCCCGCCGCCCGCAATGCTTTTATCTGCCGTGCCGAAAATTCCGTATTTTATATTCTTGGTAATATTTCCTATTTTGGAGTTTCCGCTTGCAAAAACGCCTTGAAGCTCGCCCGGGTCGCCGGATTTTCCCTTTTTTACATCAATAATATTTGCGCCCACAACCGAGCCGTTTTTAACCGACAAAACATTGCCGCCGTCGCCGCCCGATATGCCGTGGCCAAGCGCGCCGAAGGTGTTTGTTTGAGGATCGTAAAAGGTAAGTGTGCCAATTCCTGCGGTGCTGTCCTTCGCCCACAGTCCAAGCCGCCACACTCCGCCGTTTTTGTCCTGCCTGGGCTCAATTTCAACCTCTTTTTCTTTTGAGTTCCTCAAAAATTTAATCTTCATTTTCTTGCCGCCGAATTTCTCGGTCTGCATCTTTAACGATTTTATGTCAGTAATTTTTTCGCCGCCTGCAGATGTTATAAAATCTCCCGCTTTAAGTCCTGCACCGCGTGCCGGAGAAACACTTCCGCCGCCTTTTTGCTCAAATTCCGTTATGTCCGCAACCAGAACGCCGTCGGTATAAAGCTTTACACCGATACTGCTGCCGCACGCAATAAGTTTTCTGTTTTGTAT
>JALEIO010000140.1 GCA_022769845.1 Oscillospiraceae bacterium | reverse complement strand
ATAAAAGCTTCGTTCCGCGCCATAAATTCTTGCAAGCTGATTTTGGCTCATTTTTACATACGCCGTAGGATTGGGCATACCCTTTATAACATCAAGATTTCCCATATCCATACCAAAAAAATCCTCGGTCATAATATCGAGTTTTCCTTTGTGCGCCGGCGTTTGAAAGGATATTTTTTTGCTGCATGCATATTTTTTAAGTCCATCGTTTATATATTCGGTAAATTTCACGCCGTCACCTCATTAATCATCTTGATAAGCACTTCGGAGGGCTGAAAAACCACTGTATAACGTTTTTCGTTAATGGTTGCGTTAAACAAATATCGGTTGCTTTTTTTCGCCTCGCCGCAATAATTTAAAACAGTTGTGCCTCTGCATTTTGCCTTATCATATTTGCCGAAATTTTCAATATCAAGCATTGTAACCGACAAAAGCAGCTGCGGATTGTTTCTGTTTCCAAGCCTCGTCACACTAAAGGAGTTATTTTCAATACAATATTCAAATGCGTTTACCTGAAAGCGCATAAAAAAGTACACCGCAAAGCCGAAAAACAGCATATTTACCGTATCTGCAAGCATTGCGCTGTGCGGATAAATAAACTTATTTGACAATGTCATCACCAAAAAAATAAGCGCAATGGTAACAAGCAGCGTCAAAGCAGAATTGTACTTTGATTTTGATATTTCTTTATGCATTTTTGTAATCTCCCTGACTGAAAATTTCAAAAAGTCCCTTAAGCGTAAGATTTGAGTCAATGTCGGTTATGCTTTTCGATTCCTGAGAAATCATACGCGCAAGACCGCCCGTTGCAATAACTGTAGCGTTTGGAGCATTAAGCTCCTCTTTCATTTTTTTAACAATATAGTCTACGCTTCCGACGTATCCGTAATAAACGCCGGCACGCATTGAATTTACTGTGTTTGTGCCGATTGCGGTTTCCGGCTTTGATATTTCAATACGCGGAAGCTTTGCGGTTTTTTCAAACAGAGCCTCCATTGAAATCTTAATACCCGGCATAATCGCACCGCCGAGATATTCTAATTTTTCGTTTATTGCGCAAAACGTAGTTGCCGTTCCGAAATCAACAATAATCATAGGCGGCTTATATATGCTTATTGCACCGATTGCGTTAACAATACGGTCGGCGCCCACCTCGTTTTTGTTGTCGTATTTAATTTTCAGCTTTGTTTTAACATTGCTGTCCACTATAATCGGGTCAATTCCCAGATATTTTTTCATTGCGTGCGTAAGCGAATACATTATCGGCGGCACAACAGACGAAATAATAACGTTGTCGATTTTTTTATAATCGATATTGTCAAATTTAAAAAAATTAAGCAGCATAATTCCTATTTCATCTGCCGATTTATCCTTGTTTGTAGCAATTCTCCAGTTTACAAGGAGCTTTTTTTCATCGTAAACTCCCATAGTAACATTTGTATTTCCAACATCTGCGACAAGCAGCATATTTATTACCTCCAAATTTATAATGCAGAAAAGTATTCTTTGATACAGCTTTTCAGCTCGGTCATATTTTTTGAATTATTTACCTTATACCTGATTTCAGCAGAGTTTTTAAGCCCCTTTGTATACCACGCAACGTGCTTTCGCGCCTCTTGCGAGCCGATATGTTCGCCCTTGTCGGCACACAGCATATCAAGCTGCCAAAGAAGTGTTTCAAGACGCTCCGAATAAGAAACTTCGGCAAAGCTTCCGGTTTTTAAATAATCCAAAATTTGCTTGAAAATAAACGGATTTCCCTGCGCGCCTCTGCCAACCATAATAAAATCGCAGCCCGTTTCATCAAGCATTTTTTTTGCGTCTTGAGGCGTTTTGATGTCACCGTTGCCTATAATGGGAATTTTTACGGCATTTTTCACATCTTTTATAATGCTCCAGTCTGCACTTCCCGAATAGTACATTTCTCTGGTTCTCGGATGAACGCAAATCGCGTCTGCACCGCTGTTTTCTATGATTTTTGCAGTCTCAACCGCATTAACCGTATCAAATCCGCCTCTTATTTTCACCGTCACAGGAACGCTGACTGCCTTCTTCACCGCCGATACAATTCGCCCGATTTTCAATCCATCCTTCAAAAGCGCACTGCCGTCACCGCATTTTACAACTTTTGGAGCAGGACATCCCATATTGATGTCCAAAATATCAGCACCCGTTGACAGCGCCTTATACGCCGTCTGCGCCATAATGCTTTCGTCACTGCCGAAAATCTGCACCGCAAGCGGTCGGTCACACTCATTGGATTTTATTATTTCAAGCGTTTTTTTATCGTTGTAAAAAAGCGCTTTGGAGCTTATCATCTCGCTGTAAGCAAGAGAGGCACCGTATTTTCGGCACACCGTTCTGAACGCAAGGTCGCTCACACCTGCCATAGGTGCCGAAAACACTATGTTTTTAAGTTTTAAATTTCCGATTTTTTTATCCATACATATACTATACCTCATTTTTTTAAAATTGGCAATAATTTTTGTATTATTTATTTAAATTTTTATGTTTTTATTCACATATAAAAATAAATCTTGCAAATTTTAACAAAACAGTGTATAATATACATATTATTAAATTCACACGGAGGTAGTGTTTATGGATGCAACACTTTTGGTTATGGCAGCCGGCGCGGGCAGCAGATTCGGCGGTTTAAAGCAGATTGAGCCAATCGGCAAAAACGGTGAAGTTTTGCTTGATTATTCTGTTTATGACGCCGTTAACGCAGGTTTTTCAAAAATTGTTTTTGTAATCAAAAAAGAAATCGAAAAGGATTTTCGCGATATAATCGGAAAACGCATTGAAAAAAAGGCGGATGTGGAATATGCCTTTCAAAGCCTCGATGACTTGCCTAACGGTTTTTCGCCGGTTAAAGACAGGGTTAAACCGTGGGGAACGGTTCAGGCTGTACTCTGTGCCAAAAATTGTATTGACACGCCCTTTGCCGTTATAAATTCAGACGATTATTACGGAAAAAATGTTTACGGATATTTAATCGACCATTTTAAAAATTCGGACGAAATGTGTATGGCGGCATATGAACTCGGAAACACGCTCAGTGACAACGGCACTGTTACCCGCGGCGTTTGCGAGGTTGAAAACGGATATTTAAAGAGCGTTACAGAGCATTATAACCTTGACAAAAACACCGATTTACCGCTCGATTCAAAAGTTTCTATGAATATTTGGGGATTTAGACCGGATATTTTTAAAAAGCTTGAAAACGGCTTTGAAAACTTTCTTAAAAATCTGAAAAATCCGCTGAAAGATGAGTATATTCTTCCTGTTTTTGTGGACGAAATTATCCGAAATGAAAATGCAAAAATAAAGGTGCTTACTACAAAAGATACTTGGATTGGTATGACCTACCGTGAGGATTTGCCTTTTGTAAAATCAGAAATGGCTAAAAAAGATTATAATTTTTAAAAAA
>JALEIO010000139.1 GCA_022769845.1 Oscillospiraceae bacterium | reverse complement strand
ATTACGGCTGGAAATTTAAAGATAATGCCACAATTTCGTCCGAGGAAAAGTATTCGGGATTATCGTCGCTTAAACTTAAAAGCGGCTCGGCGAATAACACTGTTAACGCTGAAAGCAATAGTATTTATAAGCTTTCGTTTTATGCAAAGGGCGGCGAGGTTACATACGGCAACGAAAATGCAGAAAAAACAAGTGACGCGTGCGATGAATGGAGTGTAAGGACAACGGCGTTTGAAACCGATGATGACGGCAAAGCAAGCATTATGTTTAAAGGCGGCAGTGAAAATGCGTTTATTGACAACTTGTCAATCGATAAAAATCTTATAACAAATCCCGGTTTTGAAAACGGCAGCGAGGCTTATGAAAACAGCGGCGAAAATTCTGTTTCTGATAATTTTCTTGACGGAGAAAAAGCAATTTTGTTAAACGGCGGAATTTCGCAGAAGGTAAGCGTTGTAAGCGGTGTTTATTATACCTTGAAATATTATTCAAAGGGTGGAGAAACCACGCTTTATGTAAAGGACATAAACGAAAATATTATAGCTGAAAAAACCTTCGAGGCGTCGGACAGCTACAGATTTAACCACCTTGAATTCTATGCGCCGGACAGCGAGGTTGTATTTGAAATAACAACTTCGTCCGAGAGTGTTATCGATTGCTTAAATCTTGAAAAATCGGATAACAACATTATAATGAATTCTCTTTACGATTATGATGTTACAACTCTTTGGGATATTCAGTCGGGGAATAGCAATACGCGGCTTTCGGTTACAGAAGGCGTTGACGGCAAAAATGGTCTTATGATTACCGGAAGAAACAAGGATTACATAGGTATCAGGCAATATATCGGCGATGAGATTAACAAATACGGAGTCGGTGTGTATAAACTTTCAGGATATGCAAAATTCCCGAAGGGTGCAAATAAGCTGACATTTTTTATCTTTTTCAGAGGAATTGACGATGACGACAGCACTCAAAAATATTTTTACGCATCATTTGATAACATCGGAGAGGATTGGACATATTTTGAAAAGGATATTAACATTACTCACTTCGGTAAGGATGAAAACGGAAATCTTATAACCGATAAGTGCATTGTTTCGCCGCGTTCAGGATATATAAGGGTATGCACGCCTAAACCGATCGTCGATGATTTTGCACTATGCGATCTTAAAATAACACCTACATTTGACAGAATATCGCAATAGGAGGGATTTTGCAATGAAAAAAATAATTTCAATTTTAGCTTTGATTTCGTTTGCGCTCTTTCCGAATATCGCGCTTGCCGCAAACAGTGTATACGGCTCATATGATAATGATACAAAGACCGTTACTGTAAACGGTCATATAGATGATTGCCAAAACGCGCGAGTGATTGTTACTGTTTTAAAAAGCGGTAAGGAAAACCTTTCCGGAATAACAGCCGATACCGCAGACAGTTATATTTTGCATTACGAGCAGGTAATAACAAACGAAAACGGCGATTTCACCCTTTCATACAAAACAGAAAGTGACGGAATATTCAAGGTTATTGCCAATGCAGGCGGTGAAGGCAAAAACTGCGAGGGAGTTTTATCCTACGGCGAAGGTTTTTTGAAAATGATTATAGAAAACAGTATAGAACCTTTGCGTGACCCCGACAACAAAAATGATGACCTGGACGAGAGAATTGCAAAATTAAGAACAGTTTTGCAGGGCGAGGGCGTTATAGAAATTTTGGGGATTTACAAAGAAAATCTTCCGCAAAGCATAGAAGCTGACAAGGCAAGCAGCACTGCGCTCGGATTGTTTCTTTCGTATAACGAAAAGTATCCGACAGACAGCGAAAAATTCAAAGATATTTTTGCGGGCGCGGTAATGGCGGATATTTTTAACAACACACAGAAAGATGAAATTTACAACCTTGTAAAAACGTTAAAAACGTTTCTTCCGTCAAAATATGAAAAAATTATATCCGAATATGAAAAATTAAGCGGCTCAAACGACGCATTGCTTGATGTTATAAACGAAAAGCTTGCGGCAGAAAGCTTTACATCGTCTGATGATATTGCGCAGAAAATCTGTGATAAATATTCGGTTGAAAGTCTTAAAAATATGGATAACTACACCGAATTTTCAGCGTTTGCATATTCCTTGGGGGCGTCAATCGGACTTGATATGGAAAAATACAATTCCATAGTTTCACCGAGAGACAAAACAAACGTTGACAAAGCGGTAATAAATGCAAAAGGTTCTATAAACACATTAAATGCGCTGATTAAACGCTTTTCAGAGGAATGTGACAACGAGCTTAACAGAGTTATAACAACCGACAGCGGTAATAAAGGTTCGTCGTCTTCTTCACGCGGCAGCGGCGGACTCGGAAGCATAAGCGTTCCAAAAATTCCGCAAACGGTTGAAAAGCCGTCATTTACCGATATAAGCGATGCTCATTGGGCGTATGATTACATTAATTATCTTGTAGAAAATAAAATTATGGCGGGATATGATGATGACACTGTAAAGCCCGAGAATTTTATAAAGCGTGAGGAATTTGTAAAGCTTATTGTTTCTGCGTTTGACGAAGCAAACAAAAATGCGCAATCTTATTTTGATGATGTTTCAAAAACGGATTGGAGCTATGAATTTATTTCAACCGCAGCAGCAAACGGATATATAAACGGTATTTCAAAAAATCTTTTCGGATTGGGAAATTATATAACGAGAGAGGACGCTGCTGTAATTATAAATAACGTATGCATGGCAAAAAACATAAATCTTGCGGCGAAAAGAAGCTATAATGAGTTTGCCGACCGTGACAGCATTTCGGATTATGCGATTGATTCTGTAAAAAATCTTTACTGCGCAAATATTATTGACGGTACCGGCTCGGGATTTGAACCCAAAGAAAACATAACTCGTGCGCAGGCGGCAAAAATTATTTACGGTATTTTAAAAATTAAGAAGGGATAATGGATATGAAAAAAATATTACTTTCTTTTGCGCTTATTGCAGTTATTCTTATTTCAAGTTTTTCATTTCCCATATATGCTTTCAGCGTGCCGAAGGATTTAAAAAACGAATACGGTCTGCTTGAGAGCATCGGAGTTTTTGAAAATGCAAATATAAACGACAATTCAATTTACATAACCCGCGCGCAGTTTGTTGTGACGCTTTATAATCTTTTTAGAGTAAGCGGAGTTTCTTTTCCTCAAGACAGCGTGTTTAAGGATGTTAAAAACGATTATTTTGCTTATAATCAAATAAACTCCTTTAAACAGCTCGATTACGTTTCAGGTGTGGAAAACGATATGTTTTCACCGGAGGAAAATATACAAATGCAGCACGCAATAAAAATTCTTGTTTCTGCGCTTGGAAACAAGCCGGCTGCAGAGGGACGGGGCGGCAATCCAAAAGGATATATCGAAATTGCAAAGACTCTCGGAATATGGAAGGCAAGCTATCGATATGACGATTTAATCACTAAAGAAAATCTGGTAAGCCTCTTATATGATACGCTTTTTACATATCCGCTTGAAATAACGGGTATAGATGGCGACAATATAAAATACGAAACCGATAAGGAAGAAACTGTATTGTCCAAATATTATGACATTTACAGCGGAACGGGAATTGTGAGCGAGGTCAATCCAAAGGGTATAGATACAGACGCGGAGCCTAGCGCAACAATCGGCGGAGTTTTATATAAAATCGGCAGCAGCGATGTTTATGACTATCTCGGCTGTGAGGTTGAATTTTACTATCAGCTTAACGATAAAAGCGGAGAAAAAAGTATTGTTTGCGTGCTTTATTCGACCGACAGTGAAATTCTTAAAATTGAAAGCGAAGATATAGTCGACTACAAAAATAATGTTTATTATTACTGCGATGATACAAAAGATAAAACGGCAAGTGTAAACGCTGACGCGGATTTTTATTACAACGGCGAAAAAATAAATTACAGCAAAGAGCTTGCAAAGCCGGAGTACGGCAGCGTTACTCTTGTAAGATATTCTTCGCAAAGAGGGTCGGGCTACAGCGCGGTTATAATTGAGGATAATAAATATGCGGTGCTTAAAAACAGCGCCGACAGCAATAATTCTCTTATTTTTGAGCAGAGCGTTACATATCCTGTAAAAAACGGATTTTCGTTTGATTATGTTACCAAAACCGCAATTTCGCCTTCATCGAGCAGTGATTTTTACTATATTATCACAGATGAAAGCAGCAATGAAAAATCACTTTCAGACTTGCAGAGCGGTATGGCGGTAATCCTTAACATAAGCCCCAACGGAAACGGCGTTAGAATTCGTTGCTGTGACAAGAAAGTGACGGGAAAAATTTCGGAAATTGCCGACGATTATAAAAAGGTTAAAATCGGCAGTGAGGAATATGAAATACGATATGCGCTTATTGACAAGGATAAAATTTTTCTTGGTCTTAATGCAGAATTTTATCTTGACGCCGACGGAAAAATTATATACTTAAAAAACAATTCTAACGGTTATAAGAGAGGCTTTGCCGTAAGGTTTTTTGTTCCTGAAGACAAAAAGGAAAAAGTAAAAACGGTTATTTTTGATGTAGACGACAAGGGTCCGTCTGAAATAAGCGTTTCGGAAAAGGTAAAAATTGACGGCGTTTCAAAAGAAATAAAAACACAGGCGGACGCGCAGTATTTGCAGTCAATATGCCGTCGTTCATTTACAACAAGTGCTACTTCTACTACGGTTTATAAAACTTTTGAATTTTTGCAGTATAAGTTAAATGCAGACGGAGAACTTTCGGAGATAAACCGTATAGGTTCGCCGAATGTTCCTGATTATAAACGTATAAATACCGTTGAAGCAGATATGAGTGAGCTTATTGTGCGCCACTCTTTAAATACAATAGGTGACAGAGCGGTGTTTGGCAGCGGCACAATATATGTTTCAATTCCGTATACGGCGCAGAATACGGAAGAATATCTTGATAATTCCGAGTATTATATCGGCATGCGCACCAAATATCTTTTGTCAAATGATTATAAGATAGGAAATTACTGCGACCTTTACTATTTTGATGACGATATGTGCATTGACGCTATTGTGAAGTTTGGATTTAATCTTAAAACCGATTCGGCAAACGATATTCTTTCGCAGTATCGAATGGTTCCCGCAAGTTTTACAGAGCTTGGAATTGTAAAAAAGCTTTCAAAAACTATACTTGACGGTGAAACCACCGATAAAATCAGCTTTATAACTCTCAAGGGCGAGGAGAAGGAGTATATTGTTTCGCCGAAATATGCTTTGGATATTTATGACGATTTCTCTCTTGCTGAAGCAAGCCTTGAAACAGGCGATGTATTTGCGTATTTAATAAAAGACGATATGGTGGGCAATTTTGTAAAAGTGTATGACGCGAGCGAAAAAGATGTTAAAAAAGCATTTCTCGGTGCGCCGTTATCTTATCTTGACACCTGGTCGTCATCGCCGACAAAAAATGTCAAGGTGGACGAAAAAACCTGCACATCCGGCTCTTACAGTGCAAAATACCGTCTTACGGCAGGCAGTGTATATGAAATCAAGAACGGCATAATGTTAGTATCACTCGGAAATACAACCGATAATTCAAACCTTGCGTATTTTGACATAAATAACGCTCCGATTTTAGTTTATGAAATCGCGGCGGGCAAGGAAAGAGTGAGAGTTGGTTCCGAGGCGGATATAAAAACTGTTTCGGCATATGGCAACGAGGCTTCAAAAACAGCTGTTTATATTAGATCGGGCAATTTGAGCGGAATTGTAATATTTAATTATTAAAGGCGGTTAAAAAATGAAAAAGTTGTGTCTGATTATTTCGCTTATGTTAATATTTTCATCGTTTTGCTGTGAAGCTGTTTTTGCACAGGACGGATATGTTTCGATTCTCTCAAGCAGCTGCTCGTCGCTTGACGACAATATTGACAATGCGGTAAAGAAAAATCTTTCAAATCTTGAAACTTCATCAACCAAAGTGCCGGGCGAAACGGTTATAATGGCAAAAGGCACCTTTGCAAATACGTCAACATTGGGT